>DATCVD010000251.1:0-2002 GCA_036567125.1 Pyrinomonadaceae bacterium
GGGCGAGTCGTCGCGCGCGGCCGCGCGGCGCGACCCGGAGATCGCGCGGATGCTCACGGAGATCGACGCGCGGAACATCGAGCGCGCGATCCGCAAGCTCGTCTCCTTCGGGACACGCAACACCCTGTCCGAGCAGGACAACCCGGCGCGCGGCATCGGCGCGGCGCGCGACTGGCTGCGCGACGAGTTCCAACGGATCGCCGCCGGGACGAACGGGCGCATGACGGTCGAGCTGCAAAGCTTCGTGCAGGAGCCGGGCCGCTTCCCGCGCATCGCCAAGCCGACGCGCGTCACGAACGTCGTCGCCACGCTTCGGGGCGCGCGGCCCGAGTCGGCCAATCGTGTCTACGTCGTCAGCGGGCACTACGACTCGATGTGCACGAGTCCGACCGACGCCGAGTGCGACGCGCCGGGCGCGAACGACGACGCGTCGGGCGTGGCCGCCGTCCTTGAGACGGCCCGCGTGATGGCGCGGCGGACTTTCGACGCGACGATCATCTTCATGGCCGTCGCGGGCGAGGAGCAGGGCTTGGTCGGCGCGACCCACTTCGCCGAGCAGGCGAAGAAGGACAACGTGGACGTCGAGGCGATGTTCACGAACGACATCGTCGGGAACACATTGGGCGGCAACGGCGTGCGCGACCGGCGGACGCTGCGCGTCTTCTCCGAGGGCGTGCCGTCGGCGGAGACGGAGGACGAGGCGCGGACGCGCCGCAGCGTCGGCGGCGAGAACGATTCGGCGTCGCGCCAGCTCGCGCGCTTCGTCAAGGAGACGGCCGGAGTTTACCTGCCCGCCTTCCGCGTCGAGATGATCTACCGGCGCGACCGCTACCTGCGCGGCGGCGATCACATCCCGTTCCTCGAACGCGGCTACGCGGCCGTCCGCTTCACCGAGCCGAACGAGGACTACACGCACCAGCACCAGAACGTGCGCACCGAGAACGGCGTCCGCTACGGCGACCTGCCGGAGTTCGTCGATTACGGCTACGTGGCCGACGTGGCGCGCGTCAACGCCGCCGCGCTCGCCACGCTCGCGCGCGCGCCGGCCCGCCCGAAGGGGGTCGTCATCCTGACGCGCCGCCTGACGAACGACACCGACTTGCAGTGGGCCGCCAACTCCGAGCCAGACCTCGCGGGCTACGAGGTCGTCTGGCGCGAGACCTCCTCGCCCGTCTGGACGCACTCCCTGCCGGTCGGCAACGTGACGAGTTACACGGCCAAAGGGCGCTCGAAAGATAACTTCTTCTTCGGCGTCCGCGCCGTTGACCGCGAGGGCAACCGCAGCCCCGTCAGCTTCCCGCGCCCCGACACGGGCGTCGCGCGCCCGCCGACCACGCGTTAGGGCGCACACGTTTTGCGGCCGCCCGCGCCTGAGATGGGGCGCAAACATTTGTTCAACCGCCCGCGGGCCTCGCGCGTCTAAATGGACGGCACGAATTTCCGACCCGCGGGGCGCACGGGCGGCCCCGAACAGCTTCGATTACCGAGTGTGAAGATGAGAGTTTCGACCACCCGCGTTAACCACGCGCGACGCGCCGCGGCGGCCCGCGCGCTCGCGTCGCTCTTCGTCTCGTCCCTGCTCCTCGCGGGCGCGCTGCCCGCCGCGCCGGCACAGTCGGCGCAGAAGATGCCGGCGGCCGGGCGGAAGGCGACGCAACGGCCCGCCGAAGATCAGCGCGTCGTCCACGTCTTGAACCGCCTCGGCTTCGGGCCGCGGCCGGGCGACGTGGAGCGCGTCCGAAAGATGGGCGTCGCGGCTTACGTCGAGGAGCAGCTCAGGCCCGAACGGATCGACGACTCGCGGGCGGAGGCGCGCCTGCGCGACCTGCCGACCCTGCGGATGACGACCGCCGAGCTGTTCGCCAAGTACCCGCAGCCGGGCCAACTCATCCGCCAGTTGCAGCGCGACGGGCGTCTGCCCGCAGACCTCTCGGAGGCTTACGAGAACCGCCGCGCGCCCGGAGCCGCGCCGGACGGCCCGAACGCGGCGACGCAGGGCGGC
>DATCVD010000252.1:0-6687 GCA_036567125.1 Pyrinomonadaceae bacterium
GCCCCGGCCGCGCGCGCGTCGAAATTGCCGCTGAACGGATCGGAGGCTCCGGTTGATCGGAATGTATGCGATGAGGCGCGCGGGCGGCGAGTGGTACGTGGTCGAGACCGCCGCGGGCCTGCACGTCCCCGTCTTCCGCAGTCGCGGCGACGCCGCGAGGGCGCGCATTCGTAACTGGCGGATGCTGTTCTGCAAGGCCGTCCGACTCGACGAGCGCGCGATCAGAGACCTTGCGACGCGGGACGGCGAGGCGCGCACGCATTTCTGGATCGTGGACGATCCCGCGGCGAGGCTGGAGAGCGCGCGCTCCGTGGATCACGGGCAACTGGCGCGGCTGATATACGGCGTCGAAGAGTGACGGGAGAGGCAAAGCGGCGGTTAGCGCCCTTCACGATTACCGCCGGGTGACCGGAGAGCGGCGATAAGGCCGGCCGCGCGCGGGCGGGCCATCAAGGGGGAAGTATTATGAGACTTCAGACGGAGCATTTCGAACGGGCGCGCAGCGTCGTCCGCCAGTGGCGCGAGGACGGGTTCGACACCGTCATCGTCGTCAGACAGCAGGTTCGCGCCAGCCGCTGCTACCCGTGCCGGCAGCAGGACGTGCCCGAGACGGCGGTTGCCAGTTGGGACTACTACCACATCCCGAACGCGCAGCTGCTCGCGGAGACGGCCCCGACCGAACGCACCGCGTCGAGGGCCGAGCTGTGGGTGGCCGCGACCATCGCTTACGGCTGCGTTTACCCGGCGGCCGCGACCGCCGCGCGGTGAACTACTGCCCCGGCCGCGCGCTCGAAATGCGCCGGCTGCGCGCGTGGTGCCCCTGCCGCCGACGCCCGATCGTGAGCCGGCTGCACGTCCTGATCGCCGCCGCGCTCGACGCCGCGGGCGTCATCAGCCTGCTCGGCTACGGCCCGGCCCGCTGACTCGTGCCTCCCCCGACGCGGCCGCTTCCGCACTCGTATTCCGGGCCGACACACAAAGATGACACCGCGCGGGACGGTAACTGGCCCGGCGGTTGCAACAGGCCCGGCGTGCGGCGCATCTTACTTAAGTCCTTTCCTTCTCTCGCGCATCGACGGTGATGCGCCCCGCGCCTGCAAGAACGGCGTCGGCGTTCTGGATAGTTCGAGAGCGGGCCGGTTTTTTACCTTTAGAAGCCGCTTTACCAAGAGCACCCGAACGCGAAGACTTCGCCGCCACCGTTTCGCCGAAGCACACTTTGATTCGAAGCTTCTCTCAGCGCTCCCGCGGGGGAGAGGTACACGTCTATGAAACTCTACGTCGGCAATCTCGCGTTCCACACTTCGGGCGACGACCTGCGGCAACTGTTCGCGCAGGCGGGCACGGTCGAGACGGCCACGGTGGTCGGTGATCGCGACACGGGCCGCTCGCGCGGCTTCGGCTTCGTCGAGATGTCTTCCGAGGAGGAAGGCGGCGCGGCCATCCAACAGTTCAACGGCCACGAACTCGGCGGCCGCGCGCTGAACGTTAACGAGGCCAAGCCCCGCGAAGAACGCGGCGGGTCGGGCGGCAACCGTTTCGGCGGCGGTAATCGCGGCGACTACGGCGGCTCGCGCTACTAACCCGGCGCTGGCTACTTCCGGCGACTCTCTGGCACAAAGCCTCCGGCACGACTGTTCGGCCGGAGGCTTTTGCTTTAACCCGCGCGCCCCCGCACGAAGGGATCACAAATCAAGAAGGAAGTATTCATAGCCTGCCCGGTCTGCTACACGGGAAACTGCTTTCAACTCGGACGGCCGGAGGGGGATTTCGCGTGCGCCGATTGCGGCTTCGTGCTCGCGGAAAATCCCGGCCCGGACTTCTCCAGGTCCGAAGAATGTATTTTCTGCGCGAGCAGGCATTTCTACTTCGAGTCGCCGCTCGACATCTCCATTCTGGGGCGCGCCGCAATCTGTTACGTCTGCGAAGCCCGCTACAAAGGCGTGGGGATCGATAGCCCGGACGATAAATACGATCAGGAAGGCGCCCTCCGCGCCCGCAGATCGTGGTCGTCGCTACGCTGGGGCGAAAAGGTTCAGGGCTACAGCCGGCAGGCGGGCGTCTAGCCCGTCGCGGGCCGGACTCGGGCGGGAGTCGCGGGCGTTCATCCGGCGCGAACCAGAAACACTTTATTTCTCATTCAGGACGACACACAAGGCTGTTAGAAAGAGAACGGTAGCCGAGTGGCTACCGACCGTGGTAAATCTTCAGGCGGGCGCGGGGCGGGTCTTAACTTCAGGAACTTCATGAGCAGCAAAACAAGCATCGAAAAAAAGGCGGACGGAATCAACTGGATTACCGCCGTCTGGATGATCCTCTTTCACTTGGGCGCGGTGGCCGCGCTCTTCATGTTCAGTTGGACGGCTTTAATCGCCGCCGTCGCCCTGTGGTGGGTGGCCGGGAGTCCGGGCGTCGGCATGGGCTTTCACCGCCTGCTCACGCACCGCGGCTACAAGACGCCGAAGTGGGTCGAGTACCTGCTGACGACCTGCGGGACGCTGGCCTTCGAGGGCGGCCCCATCAACTGGGTCGTGACGCACCGCCTCCACCACGCGCACACGGACGCGCCCGGCGACCCGCACACGCCGCGCGACGGCGGCTGGTGGGCGCACATGGGCTGGATCCTGACGGGCACCGCGCAGCAGCACGACGAGGCGACGCTCTGGCGCTACGCTCCTGACATGATGAAGGATCGCTTCCACCGCCTGATCAATCGGTTTTACTACGTGCCGGTGGTGGTCTGCTCGGTGCTGCTGCTCGCCTTGGGCGGCTGGTCGGTCTTCGTGTGGGGCATCTTCTTCCGCATAGTCTTCAACCTGCACGCGACTTGGCTGGTCAACTCCGTGACGCACATGTGGGGCCGCCGCCGCTTCGCCACCAACGACGATTCGACCAACAGTTGGTGGGTCGCGCTCCTGACCTTCGGCGAGGGCTGGCACAACAACCACCACGCGCACCCGGTCTCCGCCAAGCACGGCCTCGCGTGGTACGAGGTGGACTTCAACTGGTGGGGCATCCGCACGCTCCAATTCTTCGGGCTGGCGAAGGCGATCAAGGTTATCCCCTTGAAGCCTGACGATAGACTGAGACCCTGACAGCGAGTTGGTCGGGGCTGCGTTGATGGGCGAGCAGGACGTTGAACAGGTCTCGGACGAGCGCCAGCAGAGGGCCTACATGAAGGCGCTGCTGGACGACCTGCGCGCGCTGGAGCTGATGCTCGAAGGCGGCGGGATCGAGAGCGGCGTCCGCCGCGTCGGCTCCGAGCAGGAGATGTTCCTCGTCAATTCCGATCTCGGCCCCGCGCCGGTCGCCGAGGAGGTGCTGGCGCGCGTGCACGACGAGCGGTTCGTCGCCGAGATCGCGCGCTTCAACCTGGAGGCCAACCTCACGCCGCACCTGCTCGGCGGCCGCTGCTTCGCCCGGATGGAGGAGGAGCTGGCGGACGTGTTGCGCCTCGCGCGCGAAGGGGCGCGCGCCTGCGGGGCCGACGTGCTGCTCGGCGGCATCCTGCCGACGCTCGCCATGTCCGACCTCGGCGCGGAGAACATCACCCCGAGGCCGCGATACCACGAGCTGAACCGGATCATCGGCGAGCTGCGCGGGGGTACGTTCTCGGCCTACATCAAGGGGCCGGACGAGCTGCACATCAAGCACGACAACATCCTGCTGGCCTCGTGCAGCGCGAGCTTTCAGGTGCACCTGCAAGTCAACCCGCGGGAGTTCGCCGCCCAGTACAACCTCGCGCAACTGATCGCCGCCCCCGCCCTCGCGGCGGCCGTCAACTCGCCGCTCCTGTTCGGCCGCCGCCTGTGGCAGGAGACGCGCGTCGCTCTGTTCCAGCACTCGAACGATTCGCGCACGAGCGCGCAGCAGTCCCGCAGCCAGCCGCCGCGCGTCGGCTTCGGCGAGGGCTGGCTCAAGGACTCGGTCATCGAACTCTTCCGCGAGCAGATCGCGCGCTTCCGCGTCATCATGACGAACCGGCCCGACGAAGACCCGCTCGCGGTGCTTGAGCGCGGCGGAGTCCCGAGCCTCTCGGCGCTGCGGCTGCACAGCGGGACGATCTGGCCTTGGAACCGCGCCTGCTACGGCGTTTCGGAGGGCCGCCCGCACCTGCGCATCGAGAACCGCGCGCTGCCGGGCGGCCCCACCGTCCTCGACGAGGTGGCGAACGCCGCTTTTTTCGTCGGGCTGATGACGGCCCTGCCGGGTGAGTACGGCGAGGTCGGCGGGCGGATGGCTTTCGACGACGCCAAGTCGAACTTCTTCGCCGCCGCGCGCTACGGGCTGAAGGCGCAGTTCACTTGGGTCGACGGGAGGCGCTACGTCGCCGCGGCGCTCATCCTCGACCAACTGCTGCCGCTGGCGCGCGAGGGACTCAGGCAGTCGGGAGTCGAAGGCGCTGACGTCGAACGCTACCTCGGCACGTTGGAAGAGCGCGTGCGGAGCGGCCAGACGGGCGCGCAGTGGATGCTGCAATCCCTTGAGGCGATGGGCGACGGGGGCACTTCAGACCTGCGCCAGCGGAAGCTCACCGCCGCCGTCCTCGAACGGCAGCAGGGCGCGGAGCCTGTGCACCGATGGGCGGTCATCAAAGGCTACGGCTCGGAAGGTTGGCGGCAGAGTCATCACACGGTCGGGCACCTCATGTCCACCGACCTGTTTACAGTTAGGCCAGACGACTTGGTCGAGATGGTGGCGCGCGTGATGGAGTGGCGGGACGTGCGGCACGTGCCGGTCGAGGACGGCGAGGGGCGCTTGGTCGGCATCGTCTCGCACCGAAGCCTGCTTCGCATGCTGGCCGAAGGCCGTGCCGGGGCCGCGGAGGAACTCGTCGCGGTGCGTCAGATCATGACCCCCGACCCCGTCTCGGTCGCCCCCACGACGCCCGTCGCGGAGGCGGTCGAGCTGATGCGCCGCCGCCGGATCGGCTCGCTCCCGGTGGTCGAGAACGGCCGCCTCGTCGGCATCGTCACCGTGTATGACTTTCTTGAGTCCGCGGCGCGCCTGTCCGCCGAGAAGCACGACGACGGCCGGGAGGCGGAAGCCGCGACCGGGACGAATTAGACGGCGGCCCGGCCCCGCAGTCGCCCGGACACTACAGCCCGCGCAGGATCACCCTCCCCGACTGGCCCCTCAAGGCCGCATCAACATCACGGCCAAGACCCCCAGCGCGCTTACGATTGGGACGAGGAACATGATGTTACCCCTCGTCATGAAAGACTTCTCCTCCGCCGTAGCAGCGGCGCGCTGCTCGCCCGGCCGGCACGACACCTCGCAACTCCGGCAGTAGGCCGAAGCGACGAAACACAGGCGGCGGCAGTCAGGGCAAACGGGTCAGGCTCACGGCCTTTCATTTTCAACCTGAACGGTGGCGTCGGCAGCCGCGATAATGACAGGCTCGGGATGCGCTTCGCCGCCGTTGCCGTTCTTCTCTTCGGGCGCGTGCGTGGTGAAGGGCACGAGACCACGGCGCGTCTCTTCGAGCGCGATGGTCGTGCTCCTGCGCATCAGCGGGCCGGCGCTGATGCGCGGCGTGGCCCCCCGCACGAGCTGCTTGTTTCTCTGGGACGCCACGATGATCAGTTGGTACATCGAATCCACGCCATGCCCCGTTTTGCGGAGGCCGAAGTTGTTCCACGAAGTTTCACTCATCAGGCTGTCTTACCGTCCCCTTCCGGCCGCGCGGCTCGAAGTGGCCCGCCGCGCGACCGAGTCAAAAGTTATTCATCCGACTACGACGAACAGGTAGAAGGCGGCCGTCAGGGAGAAGGCCCCGAAGGCGACGAGGTGCGGCCAGTACATCGCCGCCCCGCGGCAGCTGGGGCAGCGCGTCGCCCACGTCCCCAGCGAAGTCCTGCAATTGCGGCAATGCCTTCTCACGTCTTCGCCCCCGCCCCCTGACCGTCCTACGCGGCGTCCCGCACGAGCTGGGAAAGCTCCGACCGCTCCATCAACCGGCCCCGTTTCAGACTCGTGAACGGGCTGCCCACGAGCCAGAATTCCACGTCGCCAGCGCCGTCGGCCGGCACGATCTCCTTGAGCGCGCGCCCGTCGAGGGCCACCGGCTTGAAGAGTCGCATCCCCCACGTGTCAACGCGCGCCAGCATCCCGTCCCGCTGGGCGCTGAACACGGGCACGCGCAGGCGGCCCTGTTGTTCGAGCGCAAACCAGTCGGCGTTGGCGCGCTGCATCGCATACATCGTGCCCACCTCGTACCGCCTCTCTTCGTGTTCGTTCATGCCAGACCTCCCGCGGCATACCCGCGACGGCGTCGTCCCCGGCCCGGTCGCGAAGCCGCGCGTGTTCTCAAGAAATGATATGCATGTCGTCGGCTTCGTCGTAGCCGACGGCGACTGAGAAGGCGAGGAAGCCGGCGACGCAGGCGATTGTGGCCGCGCCGAGAGCCAGCCAAAGGTGGACTGTGCCGCCGCCCGGATCGAAGACGCCCTGCGAATTCCTGAACGTGGCGAAGAGGTAAAACTGCCACGCCGCGATCACGGCGACTGCCGCCACCACCGCGGTCGCAATCCAACCGTTAGCCATACTTTTCTTGATTCTGCTCATGTAACCTTTCGCCGATTGTTTCGTAATTAAGTGACGGCGCGAAATCATGCGCGCCATAATTAGCCCCGCGCGCCTGTCACCGCCGCGCGGGCGCGTCGCCGCCGCCGACTGCGTCAGCCG
>DATCVD010000253.1:0-2350 GCA_036567125.1 Pyrinomonadaceae bacterium
ATGCAGGCAGACCTCGCCGTCGTCCGCCTCGACGGCGCGCACCAGACGCCGGCGCACGACCCCGCGCGCGCGCTCGTCTTCAGCTCGTCCGCCCGCGACGTTCTGCTGACCGTCGTCGCCGGCCGCGAAATCTACCGCGACGGCCGCGTCGCGGGCGTTGACGAAGATCGGCTGCGCGCGCGGGTGAGCGAGATCAGGGAGAAGCTGGCGAAGGCTTGAGCGCGCGCGAAGCCGCTCGCCGCGCGCGGACTCCGTTGACTCGCGCGCGCGTTTGAAGTAGAACCACGGCCGGCTCGGACGAAGTCCGGCGTCGGCAGGTTTCGGAGGTGAACGTGAAGCGACACAGCTTGATCCGCGCGGCCGTCTTCGCCCCGGCGCGGCGGCGGCCGCGCCGCGCAAGCTGACTTTTGCACACGGGCAGGCGCGACTCGATGAACGTACTCGTCCTCAACTTCGGAAGCTCGACCGTCAAGTTCCAACTGATCTCGACCGATCTGCAAATGATCGCCGCGGACGCCGACAGGCGGCTGGCGCGCGGGCAGATCGAGCGCGTCGGCGGCGAGGCGATCATCACGTTAGAGGCCGAAGGGCAGCAGGCCCGCCGGCTCGCCGCGCCCGTCCGCGACGCGCGCGCGGCCGTCGATTTCATCGTGCGCTGGGTCTGCTCGGAGGAATCGGGCGTGCCGGAAGTGCAGTCGGTCGCGGACGTGCACGCCGTCGGCCACCGCGTCGTGCACGGCGGCGAGCGGTTCACGCACTCCGTCCTCGTCACGGGCGAAGTCCTGCACGGCATCGAGGACTGCATCGACCTCGCGCCGCTGCACAACCCGGCGAACGTCAAGGGCATCAACGCCGCGCGCGACGTGTTCGGGCCGGGGCTGCCGCAGGTCGCGGTCTTCGACACGGCCTTCCACCAGACGCTCAAGCCGCACGCCTACCTCTACGCCGTCCCGTACCAACTCTACCGCCGCCACCGCGTCCGCCGCTACGGCTTCCACGGCACGTCGCACCGCTACGTCGCCTACCGCTACCGGCAGCTGCGCGGCATCCCGCGCGAGCAGGTGAACGTCATCACCCTGCACCTCGGCAACGGCTGCTCGGTCGCGGCCATCCGCGCGGGCGACTCCGTCGACACCTCGATGGGCATGACGCCGCTCGAAGGCCTCGTGATGGGCACGCGCTCCGGCGACATCGATCCGGCCATCGTGGACTTCATCGCCGCGAAGGAGGGGCTGAGCGCGCAGGAGGTCGAGACGCTGCTCAACAAGCAGTCGGGCCTGCTGGGGATTTCGGGCCTGACGAACGACATGCGGGAGCTGCTGGACGAGGCGCGCGAGTCGGACGACCGCCGCGCCCGCCTCGCCGTCGAAATCTTCTGCTACCGCGCGCGCAAGTACATCGGCTCGTATCTGGCGGCGATGAACGGCGCGGACGCCATCATCTTCACCGGCGGCATCGGCGAGAACTCCGCCGAGATACGCCGCCGCGTCTGCGACGGCCTCCAATGGATCGGCGTCGAGTTGGACGCCGCGCGCAACGACGCCCACACCGCCGGCCGCGAAGGCGTGATCAGCTCCGACAACTCCCGCGCCGCCGTCTACGTCGTCCCCACCGACGAGGAACTCCTCATCGCGCGCGACACCGTCCGCGTGGTGAGCGGCGCACCGCAGAGGTATTAAAGAAGCGGTTAGCCGTTAGCCGTTAGCCGTTAGCAAAAGCACAAGCACAGGCACAAGCAGAAGGCAGTAGGCGGAAGTGCAGAAGGCGCGGAGCAGTCAGAGCGTACTGCTTCGCGCCTTCTTCTTTTCTGATAGCTAACGGCTAACGGCTAACGGCTAACCGCTTCTTCATTCCGTGATCCGCCGGTCGTCGCGGGCGCGGAGTTGTTTGTACTCGTCGGCTTGCGACTCCAGCGTGCGGAGGTGCATGTGGAGGAAGAATTGGCCGGCCTTGTTGAGCTTGACGCTCTGGGCGAAGTCGCGGCGGGCCTCTTCGTCTTCGTTGCGCAGGACGTGCGCGTAGCCGCGCACCGCGTAGGCGATGGAGGCGAGCTTGTCGTCGGGCTTGAGGGCGAGGCCGGCGTCGATGTCGGCGAGCGCGCCGCCCGTGTCGCCTTTGATGAGGCGGGTCTGGCCGCGCTTGAAGTAGAAGTCGGGGTTGCCCTGATAGCAGGCGATGGCCTTGTCGAAGTCGGCGAGCGCGCCGGAGAGGTCGAGGCGGCTGGCGCGGACGAAGCCGCGCGACGAGAAGGCGTCGGCCACGCCGCGGTCGTTCAAGACGGCACGCGGGTCGAGCGAGTAGGCCCGGTCGAAGTCTTCGAGCGCGCCCTCGGCGTCGCCGTTGGCGCGGC
>DATCVD010000254.1:0-4742 GCA_036567125.1 Pyrinomonadaceae bacterium
CCCTACCGCTTCCTGCGGCTCGCCGACGGCGCGGAGATCGCCTGCCACGCGCTCTTGGTCGCGAGCGGCGTGCAGTGGCGGATGCTCGACGTGCCGGGGATGGACAGGCTCACCGGCGCGGGCGTCTACTACGGCGCGGCGATGACCGAGGCGCTTTCCTGTAGGGGCGAGGAGGTCTACGTCGTGGGTGGGGCGAACTCTGCGGGGCAGGCGGCGATGCACTTCGCGCAGTACGCGCGCCGCGTCGTGATGCTCGTGCGCGGGCCGTCGCTCGAAAAGTCCATGTCGCGCTACCTCATCGACCAGATCAAACAGACGCCGAACGTCGACGTCGAGTTCAACACGAGCGTCGCGGAGGTGCACGGCGGGGAACACTTGGAAGAGGTGTCCGTCCACTGCTCCGAGAGCGGCGGGACGGAGCGCGTGGCGGCCAACTACCTCTTCATCTTCATCGGGGCCACGCCCCGGACGGACTGGCTCGCAGGGATAGTCGAGCGCGACGAGCGCGGCTTCATCCCGACCGGGCCTGACCTGATGCGCGGCGGTCGCCGGCCGCGCGGCTGGGCGCTCGACCGCGACCCGTACCTGCTGGAGGCGAGCCTGCCCGGCGTCTTCGCCGTCGGCGACGTGCGCAAAGGGAGCGTCAAGCGCGTCGCCTCCGGCGTCGGCGAGGGCTCGGTCGCCATCTCCTTCGTGCACCAGTACCTCAGCAAGGTGGTGTGAGCCGTGCCGGACAGAGAGACGCAAGCAGCCACCCCGCCCGGCGTCGCGCCGCACGCCCCGCCCTCCGAGGAGGAGTCGCGCGAGCGCGTTGAAGCCCTGCGGAAGGTGGGCGTCTTCGCCGGCCTGCCCGACGAGCAGCTCCGCTGGTTCGTGGAAAATTCCGCGGAGCGGCGGCTCGCGCCCGGCGACGTGCTCGCGCGGCGCGGCGACCCGCCCGAGTGGATGTCCGTCTACCTTGAGGGCGAGGCACACGGCGTGCGCGACGACGAGATGAGCGACGGCTACGTCTACATCGCGCGCGCGGGCGACCCTGCGACTGAGGTCGGCGGGATGCTCCCTTACTCGCGGATGAAGGAGTATCCCTCGACGATTCGCGCCGTCGCGCCGACGCGCCTGCTGCTGCTGCCCGTCGGCCTCTTCCCCGAGATGCTGGAGCGGATGCCTGTGCTCGGCAAGCGGCTCGTCGGAGTCCTGAGCGACCGCATCCGCGAGGCGACCAAGATAGACGTGCAGCAGGACAAGCTGATGGCGCTCGGCAAGCTCTCGGCCGGGCTGGCTCACGAGCTGAACAACCCGGCGGCGGCGGCCCGGCGCGCCGCCGCCGACCTGCTCGGCGCGCTCGAAGAGATGCGCGCCGCCGACCTGCGCCTCTGCCGCCACCCGCTCTCGGCCGAGCAGCGGGAGCTGATCGCCCGCTTCGAGCACGACGCGATCGCGCGCCAAGACGCGGCCCCCCCACTCTCCTCGCTCGAACAGAGCGACCGCGAGGAGGAGCTGACGGCGTGGATGGAGGAGGAGGGGGTCGAGGGCGGCTGGAAGGTCGCGCCGGCGCTCGTCGAGGCCGGGGTCGATTGCGACGCGCTCGGAGAGCTACTCCGGTGCGTCGGCCCCGGCGCGTTCGGCGACGTGCTCGCGCGCGTCGCGTCGCAATTGCGCACGGCCTGCCTCGTCAGCGACATCAAGGCGGGCACGGCCCGCATCTCCGAACTGGTCGGCGCGATCAAAGAGTACTCCTACATGGATCGCGCGGCGCTCCAAGAGGTCGATCTGCACAAGGGGATCGACAACACGCTCCTCATCCTTAAGCACAAGCTGAGGAGGAAGAATATCGAGGTGGCGCGCGACTACGACGCGGGAATGCCGCGGGTCACCGTCTTCGGCAGCGAGCTTAATCAGGTCTGGACGAACCTCATCGACAACGCCATCGACGCGATGCCGGAAGGCGGCCGTCTCAGGGTGCGCACGAAGCGCGAGCCGACGCACGCGATGATCGAGGTGCGCGACAACGGCCCCGGCATCCCCGAGCAGGTGCGGCCCCACCTCTTCGAGCCGTTCTTCACCACCAAGCCGGTGGGCGAGGGCACGGGGCTCGGGCTCGACACGGCGCTGCGCATCGTCCGCAAGCACAGGGGCAACATCCGCTTCGAGACGAAGCCCGGCGACACCTGCTTTCAGGTGCGCCTCCCGCTCAGGCAGTCATGAACTACTTCCCCGCCGCGGGGGCGACCCCGCCCTTCTTCACGGAGGCCGTGGCGCTCGTCGCCGCCGGGGCCGTCGTCGCCTACGTCTGCCAGCGCCTCCGACTCGTGCCCATCGTCGGCTTCCTGCTGGCGGGCGTGCTCATCGGCCCGCACGCGCTCGGCCTCGTGCGCGATCAGGAACTCGTAGACTCCGCGGCCGAGGTGGGCGTCATCCTGCTCCTCTTCACCATCGGCATCGAGTTCAGCCTCGAACGCCTCGCCCGCATCAAGCGGCTGATCTTCTTCGGCGGCGGTTTGCAGGTCGGGCTCGCGACGCTCGCGGCGACCGGGCTGCTCGCGGCCTCCGGCGCGGGCTGGCGGCCGGCCGTCTTCACCGGCTTCCTCGTCGCCTTAAGCTCGACCGCCATCGTGCTCAAGGTGCTCGCCGACAAGGGCGAGACTTCGGACGCGCACGGGCAGGTGGCGCTGGGGCTGCTCATCTTCCAAGACCTCGCCATCGTCGTGATGGTGCTGCTCGTGCCGACGCTCGGAGGCGGGGCGGGCGGCTCCGCGGCGGGCATCGCGCTGGCGCTCGCCAAGGCCGGGGCGATCATCGCCGTGGTGCTCCTCGTCGCGCGGCGCGTGATGCCGAAGATTCTGGAGTCCGTGGCCCGCACCTGCTCGCCGGAAATCTTCCTGCTCGCCGTCGTCGCCGTCTGCTTCGGCACCGCCTACCTGACGAGCCTCGCCGGCGTCAGCCTCTCGCTCGGGGCCTTCCTCGCCGGCCTGCTGGTGAGCGAGAGCCGCTTCAGCGAGCACGCCTTCTCGGAGATTTTGCCGCTCCAGATACTCTTCAGCGCGGCCTTCTTCATCTCGGTCGGGATGCTGCTCGACGTGGGCTTCATGGCGCGCAACTTGCCGCTGGTGGCGGCCGCGCTCGCGCTGGTGCTGGCCGTCAAGTTTTTGACGACGGGCGCGAGCGTGCTCGCACTCGGCTACCGGGCACCGGTCGCGGCCGCCTCCGCGCTCGCGCTGGCGCAGGTCGGCGAATTCTCCTTCGTGCTGGAGCGCGCGGGCCGCGGCGCGGGGCTCTCGCCGGGCGGCCTCGGCGAGGTGGGGTCGCAGACCTTCATCGCCTCGACGGTTACGCTGATGGTCATCACGCCGCTCCTCATGCAGGCCGGCCCGCGGCTCGCGCGGCGGATGGAGGCGAGGCGCGAACGTAAGGGGGCTGAGGCGCTGGACGCCGCGTCGTCGGGGGCGCACGCGCCCGACATCGAAGACCACGTCATCGTCGCCGGCTACGGGCAGGCCGCACGCCGCCTCGTCCGCGTCCTCAACGGTTCGCGCATCCCCTACGTCATCACCACGCTCAGCCCCGAAGGCGCGAACGAGGCCGAGGGCGAGGGGCACACGGTCCTGCGCGGCGACGCCAGCCGCGGCCGCACGCTCCAACTGGCCGGGGTCGAGAGGGCGAAGGTGGTCATCGTCGCCGACGACGAGCCGGCAGTCGCGCGCCGCATCACGGCCGTCGCGCGCACGCTCAACCCGACGGCGCGCATTCTCGTCCGCACGCGCTACATGGAGGAGGTCGAGCGGCTGACCGAGGCGGGGGCCGACAGGGCCGTGGCCGAGGAACTGGAGGCGGTGGTGGCCCTCTTCAGCGACGTGCTGCGCGGCTACCAAATCCCTGCCGCCGAGATTGACGCGCACGAGGAGGCCATCCGGCGCGGCGGCTACGCGGCGCTGCTGCGCGACCGCGCCGAGGGCGAGGAGCCCGTCGTCGTGTGCAGCGCCGGGCCGGAGTGTTTCGACACGCGCTCGATCACCGTCCGCGGCGGCTCTCCGGTCACGCGCCTTCCGCTCGCCGAACTGGCGCTCGACGCCGCCTACGGCGTCCGCGTGCGCGAAGTCGTGCGGGGCGGGGAGACGTTGACGGCACCCGGCAAAGATTTCGTGTTACGGCCGGGCGACGAGATAGTTCTCGAAGGGCCCACGGACGCGTTCACAAAGGCCGGGCGGCTCTTCCGCACGGACGACGCGGAGCTGACCGGGGAGGGCGCGCGAGTGGTGTCGGCGGGCGGTGGCGGCGCGGCCGCGTTAGTCGACACGGAGCGCGTCGTCACGCTCGACGTGGGGAAGCTCTCGGCGAGCTGCGGGCACCTCGGTGAGGTACGCTCTGTGCTGCCGAGCGCCCGGGGCTGTGAGGAGTGCCTGCGCGCGGGCGACAGTTGGGTTCACCTGCGACTGTGCATGACGTGCGGCCACGTCGGCTGCTGCGACTCTTCGAAGAACCGCCACGCCTCGAAGCACTACCCGCGGACAGGCCACCCCATTATCAGGTCGCTCGAACGCGGCGAAGACTGGACGTGGTGCTACCCGGACGAAACTTACTTATAACAGCGCCGGTCGCTTCCGCCGGTTGTGTTCTATGAAAGGGGCGCGTCAAGAAAAAACTTCGACTAGGCCGGCGGCATTAGAGTTTCTTCGACCGCCAGCCCTCAGCCTACCCGGCAACTCGTCAACGCGGGCCATCCCGCTGGCCTTCATGCCGTCGCC
>DATCVD010000255.1:0-14750 GCA_036567125.1 Pyrinomonadaceae bacterium
CGAGCAGCGCGGCGAGCGCGTCGCTCTCGGCGCGGCCCGCGTCGGTGCGCTCGTCGGTCGAGATGTCGAGGGCGAAGTAGCAGGCGTCGCGGGGCTGCCACGGCCGCGTCCGCGCGTTATAGACGACGGCCAGCGTTTCGGGCAGCGTCAAAAACTGCGCCGCGAGTTCCGCCGGCACGCGCACGCTCTCGACCTCGTCTTCGTCGCCGCCGCCGGCCGGCCGCGTGGCGCGGAGCAGTTGGAACCCGTCGTCCTCCCTGTTCGCGCCGTGGAGCAGCAGGAGGCAGGCGTCCGAGTCGTAGAAGGCGCGCACGCGCCGCATGATCGAGACGGCCGTGTGGCCGACGCCGAAGCGCGGGTTCGTCAGCGCGTTGACTTCCTTGAGCAGCGCGAGCCGGCGCTTGAGTTGTATCTCGGCCCCGCCCCAGTAGGCCATCATGTAGCCGAGCGCGAGCAGATAGACGGGGCGCAGCAGGAAGCGGTTCAGCTCGAAGCTCGCGCCGCGCGGCGCGGTCGCGTAGCCGACCGCCGTGAAGAGCACGGCCGACCAGACTGCCACGCGCAGGCCCGCCGCGAAGCCGCGGCCGAAGGACGCGATCAGGATCGGGAAGAAGAAGAAGAAAAAGAAGACGCTGCTCGTGCCGCTCGACAGCGAGACGAGGACGAGGTAGCAGGCCACGTCGATCCAGTGGGCGACGCGCGCGAAGGGCTGCGCGCCCGCGCGCAGCGAGGCCGCGTAGGCGGCGGCGCTGTAGAGCGCGTAGAGCGCGAGCGCCGCGTAGGTGACGCCGACGAGGCGATCCGGCTCCGAAGGGTCGACGTAGATGACGGCGAGCGCCGAGGCGGCCAGCACCAGCCGCACGAGGCAGATCATCCGGTCGTCGACGGAGACGAAAGGCTCGGGCGCGCGCGCCGCCGCCGCCGCCGCAACCCTCTCGCGGATCATAAACACCCCCGCCGACGGGGCGGCTCACGCCCGTCCGAGTTGCATTCGACAAGTGTCATTATAAGTAGGGCCGTCGGGGGACGGACGCCGCATCGTATTTCGACTCGCGCCCGCCCCGCAAGAGTTTCGTGCGCGGCGCGGGAGATTCGTGAGCGGGCGCGGGGCTCGGCGCGGCGTTTGGCGCGACGCTCAAGTCCAGTAGGAGCGGTCGAGCGAGCGGTAGCCGACGGCCTCGGCCAAGTCGGCGGGGCGAATCTCGTCGCGGCCGTCGAGGTCGGCGACGGTGCGGCCCACTTTGAGGATGCGGTCGTAGGCGCGGGCCGACAGGCCGAGCCGCGTCATCGCCGATTCGAGCACGCGCTCGCACTCGGCGTCTAATTGACAGTGGCGGCGAATCTGGCGCGGCGTCATCTGCGCGTTGGCGAAGACGCCCTCGCCGCGCAGCCGCCCTATCTGGCGTTCGCGCGCAGCGACGACCCGCGCGCGTATCTCCGCCGAGCCTTCCCCGCGCGGCGCGGAGGCTGAAGCGCGATCAGACAACTCCTTGAAGCGCACGGCCGGCACGTCGATGTGGATGTCGATGCGGTCGAGCAGCGGGCCGCTGATGCGGCCGACGTAGCGCTGAATCTGCAAAGGCGTGCAGCGGCACTCGCGCGCCGGGTCGTTCCAGTAGCCGCACGGGTAAGGCTTCTCTTATTGCTATACAGAAGCTGTACGTTCCCCTCGAAATCGATCTAAGCGTGGTCAGGCCGGCCAAGAGGGCCCCGAAAACCAAGTGGGGCACTGATTTCGCTGAACCGCGCACCTACGGCGACCACGTCCGGGCTCGGCGCCTCGCGCTGGGACTCTTCAGGAAGGAGGCGGCGAAGCTAATCGGGGTGGACACGACGACCGTCTACAACTGGGAGAGCGGCAGGGTCGAGACGGGGGCCCGGCACGTCCCCGGCGTCACCCGGTTCCTCGGCTACTGCCCTTACGAGACGGGCCTGCACGCCGCCGGATGGCTTAAGCTAGTCCGCCAGAGTCTTGGGCTCTCGCAGGAGATGATCGCCGATGCGGTCGGGGTCGACGAGGGCACGTGGCAGCGGTGGGAGGCGGGCAGGAGCTGGCCTCCCGAAAAACACTTGGAACTGATCAGAGCTTTACCGAATACTGGTAAGTACTGAAGAGCGCCACGGGGAGACAGGCCCCTCCCTTCCGTCACATCTGCAACCCCTCATGCTCGGGCGGGTTGAGGGGCGGCCACTGTCCCGCTCATCCTTAACTTCCCTCTTGCCCCCTAGGAGGCATTCGTATAGTATCCGCCCACTCGGCAGGTTGGTGGATCCTCCCTGCTACCGGTTGCTGGGGTGAGGACAGTGACCGAAACCAGGAAAGGGCGCGCGGCCCCCAAGGCCTGCGCGCCCTTCCGCTTTTCCGTCGACGCGCGTGGCCAGCGAACGAAGAGGTGCGAGCGCCGGTGCTCAAATCGAGCCCGACGCATGTAGTGTTGCAAACCGTTCGCGGTTCTGCACAGAACACTGGTCAACCAATGACTGTAGAATTGAACATCACGGAGTCTTTCCGTTCACAGGGTGGCAGGTCACGCCGGTCTTCGTAAGACGTAGTGAAGTTCGTAACCTCTACCTGTGGGCCAATCGTCGCGTTTGACCTCGGCTTTGGCTCCCCCAAGCGACCACTGACCGGTTCTGCCAGAAGAGATAGTGTTCTTGACCTCACCAGGCAGAGAAATACTTAAAGCCTTCATTGTTAGCTCTTCGCTGTACGACGCAAGAACCCTATGAGCGTCTTTGGCATCCTGCCGCTGATGCACATTAAGTACGAGCTTCAGTTCATTCACCACGTTGGCACTACCATTAGCGTAGAAGGCAATATTGTTACTCAGCAGGGACCCTCCACCAATGTTCTTATAACCACTGCTGCAAGAATACTCACCCTCAAATAAATCCTTGTAGCCGCGTGTTTGTAGGCCGCTAATGTGGGAAAGGAACATGCAGGCATTGCCTGGCTGCCACCCCTCCTCGCTTGCTATTCCATTCTGTTGCGGCTGAGGACTGGTGCTATCTACTGCAGAGCTTTTCTGGGAGCGGACACCCTTTTGCTTGGCCGTATTTTGGAGTACCAAAAGGAGGATTGCCGGCAAGACAACGACAATAGAAATGGCGCCGACAGCCCAGACAAGCCTCCGACTCTTTTGGTTACTTACGCTTTCGAGTGAACTGAAAGGAGAGGCGGTTTGCTCGGGAGGTTGTAAGACCCGTGAAAGTGGCTCCCATATGGCTGCCCCTTCGCTCCAGGCTAAGTCATCGGGGTGCAGATGACCTGATTTAATGTACGCATGCGCCTGTTCAGGGGTGTATGGCCCATACCGCTGATTATTCCGAGTAACATAGATTTTCACGCCTAATACCCTCCACTATTGACAACCCTGGGAAACCAAGTCTTAGGTTGATATAATTGAACAGTCGGGTTGGACTGTTCAACTTTACCTCTGAGCGCTGGGGCATACTACTTAGGGCATTAATATACTTGACTCACCCTTTGGGCAAATTGCGGCTGAAAAGGTAGAGAATTAAGGCGACATCTCTGAGCCGGAAAGCGTCTCAGATGAGCCAAGTATATTAATGCCGGAATTAGTTTATGACATCCTCACCCCAATCTGAATCGATAGATAAAGGTATAGATAGTTGGGTTTATTATTTTAAACGAATGCCCCCATGGCCTGGTGGGAGCGATATATTTTGTGCAGGTTCTGGCGACATCATAAAGGCCGCAGCAGGGTTTGCCGCGGCGATTGCACAAATCCGCATTAACAAAGTCACCACTCTGTACCCTGAGATTCTTGTCATACTTCCGGCCGGGTTATTGCTTGAGGAATCTCGCGAAGAGTTGGAGGCGCGATTTTACGAGCAGGTAGCGGAGTTCATATTCGATAACGATCCGAAGGTAGATATAACCACTTTGGTGGACGCTGCGAAAACTCGAATATTCCTAACAATCTTTGATAGCTATCAGACGAGCACTCTTGTAGAACGTATTAGCGCGCTCTCTTCGGGGACAGCAGTATTCCTAGCCGATCCCTACCTCTATTCAAGTGCCCCATCAAACCGAACGCTCAATAAGCCGTTTTTAATCCCTAAACCGGCAGGGCAAGGTTTTAACTTGGGATCGAAGGACGCCATTTGGGTTCAGCCGCTCCATCAGTTAGGCGCGAAACTCACCCCCATAGCAACCGAGATTAATATTTATATATGTCTTTTTGCCCAACAATACGAGCCCTTAACGTCGGAAGCTCGGCAGTTATTACTTTCGATTGATAATTGCGGGGTGGCATTTACTTCAGCGCCCGATGAGCACAAGACATCCATTAGGAACGTATCCAGATGGATTGACTTGGCAAGAAGCGGCGACATCCCTCAGTTGTTCAAAGAGATTGATGAGGCTTTGGAATCGCCATTCGGACGGGCGTTAATTAAAGCCCAAAGTCTAACCGCCGCCGGACGCTTCACTTTTGCCTTTAGCCTTATAGGGCCCTACGTGGAGCGAATCCTCTACAAAAGAGATGTTAAGTTGTCTTTGCTGGTGTCATCGATCGCCAGTAGGGCCGGATATCATTCGGTCGCGCTTACGCTGCTTCAAGCAGCGCTTGAAAATAGACTAATGGGGGAGTCTGAACTGGACGCCTCGCTTCAGATCGCGAGGGAGGTGGGTGCTACTAATGAGGAGATGGAAATAAGAAGACGCCTGTCTAAACTATACCCACAGTCTCTCTCTGTGATTCGTCATAAATTCTCCTCATGCCATTCCCGGGAAGATTTCATCTCCCTAGCGGGAGAACTGTCATCCGGATTCGACTTGGCAACCTCCAGTGAAGAGGTTCGTTATATACACACGCTGGCTGCCAATTTTGCTTCGTCAGAAAATCCAAATTATAGAGAGCTGATAAATGCTGTGGCCTTCGCGTATCCCGCGTTCAAGTATCAGGCAGTCTTAGATTGTGCCTCGCACGCCCTTCTTCTTAACAATCCTGTGGAAGCGGCGAAGTTATGTCTCGATCAAGAATGGGATGCGGCAAATAAGGAGGCGGCCTCTTGGAGCTTACTTACTTGCATCCAGAAGTTTTTTCTAGCGAAGCAAGCCTCCGCGCCGGTTGATGCCGAGGCAATCCCAACAGCCCGACCTGCCGAGATAGAAGAACTCGCGAAAGAAAGCCTAATTTTCATCCTCAAGCATCTCGCGTCCGAGCCTTTTGACGACGAGTTGCGGGCGGGGCTTTCTCAAACACTATCTCCGGAGTCGGCAGGTTTGAACGGGCTTATATATTTAGTGGGGATTATCGACTCAGCCCCGTCCGCAAAAACGTCGAGCGGTACCGAACGCATTGATGTGGTGGAGGAGGCTTCTTCCGACCAGCAGTTCATTGACTTTTTCAAAGCCGTCTCTCCTGCTTTAAAGAAACCCTCAATATTGGGCCGCGGCCACCTACCGCAGTTGGAACAGTCTTACTCTTATGGGGACCTACTTAAGGTCGCGACCGACATATTAATTGTTGAAGCAGGAGGCCGGGTCTCGGACGAGGAGGATATCAAGTACTTATATATTTTATTGCATATTGCGCTACTGCTTTCTAAGGAGGTTGAAGCCGATGCCGAGTTTGATTTGATAGGAATTGTGACGACGGGCCTTTGTACTTCCGGAGCCTACCAAGCTGCTCGGAATTTGGCAGAATACTGTTTGCAGCTTGCGGCATCATCGCCCTCAGTCTTGCATAAACGTCAGGCGTGGTTTCGTTATTCGGACGTTTACCTGCGGTGCAAAAATCCACTTGAGGCACTTATCGGCTTAGGATGTGCCAAACAGTGTGCGGACGTCGAAGTGTCTTCAAATTACCTCCTTCAAGAACTCATTCTTGAGATTCGCACTCTGAGAGATTTGAACCTTCACGAATATGCCCTTGCACGCTTCTCCCGCGCCCGTGAATTGGCGTCGTTGCCGGGGCATACGGCCGAGGACTTGACGAGATTGGAGGTGATGGAGCTCGGCATACGGCTTGACCCAATATTCAGGGGGAGATTAAAGGTTAACGCAGAGGAACAACGAGCGGAGCTCGAAGGAATAGCAAAGCGGCTCGTTGAGATAAATCGAGAGGCGAGGGACGCGGCTGACGAGATTCTTCCCACGTCAGTCCTCATCGCTCAAATTCATGAGCTTCAGCTTTCATTAGGCGAAACGCCTTACGCCCAATTGGTCACTGAGTTAGAGCATTCGATTCGCCTCGTAGGGGAAAGATTTGCCAATCATCTGCGGGCACTTTCACAACCACACCCGACTGCGGAAAGTGTTGAATCACTCGGCTGGGCACTTGACGGGACCCGCTATGAAGAGGATTTAGGAACCGACATCGTAAGCGCAACGATGCTGGCACGCAGGGCCTTGGCCGAACGTGACGACCCTCTCGCGCCGGACGCAACCCTGCATTTGTTGGAGTGGCTTACTAACCACTCTATAAGAAATACTAGAACCGAGTCCCATGCCGAAGGGCCAACTGACGATGATCTCGACACTGCCTTACGCAGATTTACCAAACTAAGTCTGCGCAGGCCGGACGCCGCTATACATGACGACGAAACCGCAAGTCTTTATAAACTTGAGAACGAGTTGAACGCGCGTAACCGACTACAAAGGAGGAGCATTCCTACTTCGACCGCCGGCCTAGCGGACTTCGCCAAGCAGATCAGCGCAAAATCGCTGGACGTCCAATTGATGGGTATAGCCAGTGATAATTCCTTGATTCGAGTAGAAGCAGTGGCGGGACGCCTATCAGTGAAGCGTGAGCCGAACTCCGTATTCAACCCTGTTACTCATAGAAAGTGGGGGGTGAAATATCCTTTTGGGTACATGTCATACGCGACCAAGGATCCATTCGGTAGAAGCGAAGTGGTAAGCAGCCTTGAAGGAATGGGCGTTAGTGTTGCCAAGGGCGATAGTCCCATGCTCTTAATTAGTGATAGTCAATTGCAAGATATACCGCCTAATCTATTGTTGATAGATGGAGAGCTGGCGGGGGAGATCAGGCCGATGGCCAGTGCCCCGTCTCTTCTCTGGTTACAATCAGTCTTGGCAACGGAGCGCCCTCAAAGCGGGCGCAGAATTGCCTGGATTCCTACTTCCATTGAGACAGTAGGTCCTCTCCAAGTCCTTTTTGAAAGTATTGCCCAGACTCTGGACGACCATAGTTTTACGATCAACAACGAAGCCTCCATCCCGGAAGGCATAGAGGGCTCAGACCTGACCGTAATAGGCGCTCACGGCGGGCTGCACCCGGAGAACGAGTGGTTCCGGGTAGTCTCTGACGATCACGTGGCGCGCCACAGCCCACGCAGTCTGGCACGGCGGCTACGTGGTTCCGGGGTGGTCATTTTGTTTGTTTGCAGTGGCGGACGTTTAGACAGACACCCTTTTGCGTCGGCCACGGTGGGTATGATCCCTCTGTTGCTGGATCACGGGTGTCGAGCCGTCATTGCATCACCGTGGCCTCTGGACGTTAGCGTCGGTCAGTATTGGCTGCCGGCTTTCCTAGATTCTTTCAAATCGGGAGAGACTGTTATCAAAGCGACGTACTTGGCAAATAAGCATGTTGCTAAAACGTTCAGCAACCACCCTATGCTGGCGCTCGCCATGAATGTGAGCGGTGATCCCTTTGTCCGATGGAATGATTAACCTTAACAATGCGATTGAGGTCTCCCTGAATTCCGGGGTGTATGGCCGCCAATTGACTAGGAACATAGATGAGCGATCGTAAACGGTGATGATGAAGCAGGCACCTACATACGAAGGGCTTGAAGACCATTGGAAAGAGAAGAGACTTTACTGGTGGCTCCCGTGAAGTACACTAGGACAGCGTCGGGTATGTTCGGAGGGCTGTGGCGGTGAAAGGGTTTACCTCCTACCTATGAAGGATTGTCATTCTAACAAGGCGAACATTGATAAGGGCGGGCCGGCCTCCCCCGACCCGCCCTTTTCCTACACTTAAATGAGTTGGCGAGCAATACGCCTACCTAGTCGAATGCGTAATCGCAAAGCCTCCTTTACCGACGCCGTGCTCATTCGACGTTGGTGGCATTTGTCGCGGGAGACACCTTCGGACCCGGTCGCTTGTCGGGAGCGTGAACTTTGGGGTCTTTAGGCTTCGTGCTGAAGGCACCCGTCACCATTCGCACGCGCACCTCGCACTCCCCGAACTTTATCACGCCCTTGAGTGGGAATCTGCCGCGGAAGCCGTTGAGCAGGTTCCACACCTTCTCCAGAATCACGACGCCCCCGTGAGGCCGCGCCAATTCCTGTAGCTTCGCGGCGTGGTTGAGCGGGTTGCCGAGGTAGTCGACGGAACCGTCCTCGAAGAGCAGGCGGATCGCCGGTCCGGCGTCGATGCCGATGCCGAGCCCGATGGGCACCCCCCAGTGGAATGTTTGGGCGTTGCATTTAATCCACCGCGGGTAGCTCTTGAACAGGGTGTTGCACAGCCTGGCGCCGGCGTTGACCGCGGTGATCATGGAGGCGGCAGGCACCTCCCAGACGAAGAGGTAGCCGTCGCCCAGTTGTTTGACGAAATTCGGGCTGCCCAGCGGCGTCGCCAAGGCGCAGGCCCAGGCCCACTGGCCCAGCTTCTCTATGACCGTCCTCACGTACTGGAAATCCCTCTCCGCGACGATGTCGGCCCACACCGTCGAATTCCGGAGGTCGATGAAGACCGCGACGACGTAGACGTTCGCGATACCCCTGACGGTCTTCAGCCTCTGGTTGTCCCGCCCCGCCCACCCTAGGCCGAAAGGGGTCAGGAGCATGATCATCGTCATCATCGCTGAGTTGGCGAGGTGGAGGAAGATGACCGTGTCGCCGGAGGAGACGCCGAAGGCTGCCATGTAGAACTGGCGGCCGACGCACACCAGAAAGGTCATGACCGTCAGCCAGACCAGGAACCGATGTCCGGCCTTGCGGAACGAGTACGACAGCCCCAGACCCAGCGCGATGAGCGCCAGCGAGGAGGCGAAGGCGTCGAGGAACTTACCGGGCATGACGTGGCCCGACAGAATTGCGAGCCACGCGACGGTGGAGATGCCGGCTACGGTCGCGACGGCGGCGCGCGACCAAAGCCGGGCTTCCGGCGGCCGCAACACCTCGCGCACCGGCGCAATGCGGAACGCTGTCATCGTGAAAAGCACGGAGCTGATCGGGGAGAAGAGGTAAAGAAGATGATCGGTGGGGAAGTTCGGGGCGACCTTCCCGGTTATCAATTCGGCGACCCGCGCCGCCGCCCAGCTCAACAAGCTGATTCCGAGCCAGTTGAGGCCGGTGTCTTTGACATCCTTATGTCGGAGGTAAGTGTTAAGGGTCAGCAGTATTAACCCACCGCACAGCGAGTGGATAAGGAACGGGATCGCTGGGTTGATCGGCTGCATTCTCGACCTCCTTTGAGGGGTAGCTAAACGTCAGCTAAGCGGACGAGCGCTGCGAGCTACTTCGGCTTGTTTAGTTAACCTTAGGTCGGGCCGGCAGAACTCACGAGATTGAGTTCTGCACCGTCAACTGCATGCCGTATGCCAGCTTCCCAAACACCTATGTACAGTTTGTGCAATCGTAACTGTTGTCTTCACAAGGGTAACAGGGCATGCTGTTCTCACGCGCGCGCCGATCGTATTTTTTGAGACTCGGTTGATCGAGAATCTTGAAATTTTTTCTATAAATTTGAATGAGCCGAACCCGCTGTGGGACGCGAGCGGTAAAGCATGCAAACAGGTCGGCGGTTAATGTTTGACGGTGAGATTTACGGCAAGGGTACCGCGCAAGCGCGGCCTTCGTGGCTTCCGGCCGTTTGCGCGCTTTGGCGGAGGCCGCGTGAGGGTCGGCGGCCACGGCAGATGACTACTCCGGTTTTGAGTTGCCGTCTGGGCCCGAGTCGGAATCGAAGCTCAGCCTCGGATCAAAATCCTAGTCGACAGGGTCAGGTTCAAGGTCCCGGTCCGGCCCCGGGCTATCCTCTGACTCAGGCTCGGGTCTTGGCCCGGGCTTCCGGTCCGGGTGGGTATAGTTATTCCGCCAACTCATGGTGCGCGCCGCGGGGGGCTACGCCATCATCTCTTTGACCCTCGCTAGCAGTCCCCGGCCCTTAATCAACTGGGACACCTTCCTTTTGTCGTAGCCGATTGCGGAGTTGAGGTAGTCCCTGAGCAGGCCTTCCAGCTTTGCGTCCTTATAATGGTTGCCCTTGTGGTTAGAGACGAAAACCTTTAGCGCCTCTTCGAGTAAGACGTCGGCCAGTTGCTCCGCCCACTCCTTGTAATTCAACGTCCCCGGCACTTTAATCAGCAGGTAGCGGCTGCCGAGCCTGCGCTTCAGATCGGCAGCCACGCCTTTCCAGTGGTCGTGCTCCACCTGGCTCTCGATCTTTTTCCACTCCTCGAAATACTGGTGGGCCAGCGTTTCGGTGTTGTCTTTTAGTAGGCAAAGCCTGGTGAGTCGCAGGTAGCAAACGGCCTCTATCCTGATGTTCTCGCCCCGGTTCTCTTCCAGGGCCTGCTGAAGGGCTACATATGCCTCATCGAAGTAAGGGTCGAATCGTTTACTGCGGCGGCCGTAGTGTTCGGCCAGTTCGGTGTATACCTCGCCGAGCGTGGCCGACGACTCGCTCTCCATTTCCCTAATCCCGGCGCTGGCTTGCCGCGCCCTCACCGCGGACTCTTCGGCCTCGGCCAGCGCCTCCGAGTACCGGCGCACTGCCGCTTCATCCGCGCCCCTGCCAGGGCGGTATCGCGCGATTAGGAAGCGGCATTTGATGATGAGGGCTAGGGCCAGCAGGTGCGGATTTGTGGGCTGGCCATCCCGGATGCGGCCGGCGTGCTCAATGGCCTCGTCTAGGTAGCGGGAGCCGTCCTGATAATCAGCTTCGGCCCCTGCCGCGGACAGGCGAGCTCGATGGTAGAGCGCGAGGGCAAGGTGCAGCCCGGCGCGGTGAAAGTAGTGCTTACCTCGGACCAGATCGTTGAGCTTATCGCGGCAGCGGCGCAGCTCAAGCACGACCTCTTCGACGACCTTTATCTCCGAGCTATGCGCGGCGCGCTTGCACGCCCAGTAGAGCATGTCGACGTAGGTCAGGTAGACCTCGCCCGAGTTGCGCGAAAGGGCGGCGCGCGCCAGCGTCAGGGATTCGAGGGCCCTGGTGAGGCGGCTGCTGATGAACGACAGGTAACCGTCACCGAAGGCAGTCACCAGCGCGGCGCGGCGCACGGTGACGGAGACCTTCTCCTGGTACTCGTGCTCCTCGATAATACGGCGCTCGCGGAATTCCTCCTTCTGCCGCAGGCGCGCGACGTAGGCCTCGGCGCTGCGCCGGTACGCCCGGCGGCTCTCGGCGAACTCGCCCTTGGCTGACAGGACGCGCCCCGTGATGTACTGCGCCAAGCCGATGAGTCCGAAGCTCTCGCGCTCCGGCTCGTGCTGCCGCGGCAGCTCCTCGAAGATGTAGCGGTTGAGCTTATCGAGCAGCTCGAGCGCGCGATCGTAAGACTCGGCGCCGTGGCGCCGGTATAACTGGTTCGCCCCGCAGAGCGCGGCGATGAGCTGGGCCTTGATGACCTTGCCGCGCTCGTCCCTGTCAGAAAATGGCCCCCCGTTTAGCCTTTCCGCCAGCCGCTCCACCTCCGAGGCTTGGCGGGGAAAGTTTTCGGCGTAGTCGATGAAGTACGAGCCCAACTCCGGGGGCACCCGGAGGAAGTAGTCGGTCGCCTCATAGATAAGGCATTTACATCTGAGGAGCAGAAGTGCTTGCGACGCGGCGACGTCCGGCCTCTTTCGCTCGACGTACCGGGTCAGCCCGTAAAGGTCGTCAATTGCTTCAGCGAAGCCAACATCGCCCTTCTTGTCCTGAGTCGGCCTACCCAGCTCCTTATCCTCACATAATTCATAAAACAATGTGTCGGGTTCCGACGCGTCGGGCTGGCACTTGCGCACGTATGGGACCGTGCGTTCGAAACCGCCCAGCCGGTACTGTCTGTGCAGACAGTTATAATTCCTATCCAACCGATCTATTAGATCTTGGCCACCTATTTCGCTCATGGTGAGGTTCCTGTTCCCGACTCAATCATTCGTCCTCGGCTGGACATTCAGCGGCAGTTCCGCGCCGCCCTATAGCCTGCACGTTCGGCCGCCTCGCGCGTCGGGAAGATGACGCGGTTGGCGGGCGAGACGCTGTTGTAGTTGGGGCACCCCGGCCAGTGGTAGATCATGCTCCGGCGGTTACCGACGATCGGGCCGAGTCTCACGTCGGCCCCGGCAGTCTCCCCCGGGGGAGACTGCCGCGCTGGGCGCGCTGTCGTCTCGTCAGGCACTTCCCTTCTCGTACGCTCCGTGCGGCGGAACTCCCACGGCGGGATGGGCCGCGGGTCTGCCCACAGCCCGCGCTTCGCCGCTTTCGCCTCACGCTCAGCCCGGTCGTACGCGACACGGTCTTCCTTAAATACGTCGGATTCGTAGTGCCTGTAATACCAAGCCATGCCCGCCCTGAGTTGTTCGAGGTTAACGTCCGTGCGGCTGAGCGTCACCTTGCCGAGCTTCCGCCCGTAGCGGTCGAGCTTCAGGACGATCACATGGACCTGCTTGTTGAAGACCATGTCAGCGAGGCTCTGGCGCGAGCGCTCGCCGAAGTCCTGCCCGCGCTCGGGCGCGTCGATACCTAGAAGCCTGATGCGGTGCTGCCTTTTGTCCCGGTCGAGGACGGTCAGGGTGTCTCCGTCGGCGATGGCGACGACCTCACCCTCGACGAAGTCGACGGCCCGCGCGCAGACCGGTAGGCAGACCGCGAGCAGGAGGGCGAGTAGCGTCGCGCGTCGGAGGATCTTCATAATCGGTCGGCTCCAGCTGCCGGTTGAAGAGATTTCAGGAGTATGAGGCTGACACAAAGGCCGTCGGCTGGCCGGCGCGGGAGTCAAGAGATCTGACTTTCGGACGGCGGAGACTTTATTTCCGCCGTCCGAAGTGTGTCAACGATTTTCGCGCGGGGGCTTAATTATCTCGGGCTTCCGGTTCAGGCAATCTTAGCCTCGCATTTCGGTCGGAAGGCTGGGGGAAAGGCCCGCGAATATTATTCAAATCTCGGCGGCTACCAGTAGATAATTTAACTCCCAAATAAAAGGGCGGATAGGTCTCGTCCCGATCCGCCCTTCTTCTCACGCCACGGCCGCTCGTGAGGCGCCCGCGCGTCCCGTCAGGACGCGGGCTTCGGCCGCCGGGAGGGAGCTGCCAGCGGTTGACGCCGCCCGGCTGAGCCGGGCCTTTTATCACTGTCAGCGATTTGCAGCAAGGGAAAAGAGTTACCCGCCGGTGACGTAGGCCGTCACTTACCAGTCATCGCCTTCAGTTTCTCGGCCAGTTCGGGCTTCAGGCTCTGCAGGAATCCTATTGATTTTGCAAGAGGGTGGAGAGCGCGCTTTGGTTGTCGGCCATGAACTGGGCGAGCCAGCGCGAGGCGTCACCTTCTTGGGCCATCTCGGCGACGAGCGAGAAGACCAGCCCGCCGCGCGCGGCCTCCTGCCGCGGCCCGTCCCAACGCACCAAAGCCAAAACGATCCGCGAGGTGTAGCGCGCCTGACCGCTACCGTCCGCGCCCGTCTGGAGCGTGCCCGTTTTGGCGTAGACCGCATGGCCGCGCGAAAGCGAGGCGAGGGCCTGCAGCGCGCGTGCGCGCTCGGCCGGTGCGAGGCTGCCGAGCGCGTCTTCGAAAGTCCCCTCACGCACGACTCCCGAGAGACCGGGGCGCAGCTTCGCGGCCGTCTCCGTGAAACTCATGCGCTCGGGCACGAAGCGGAACGCGCGCGAGTCTTTGACGATGTGCGCGGCGAAGGGGCGGCCCGTCACCGTCGTGACGAAGGCGGACGCGAGATCGACGTTGGCCCACAGATTAGTGCGTCCGCCGAGGAGCAGCGAGACGTAGTCGCGCGGGGCGGTCACGCCCTGCAGCCTCAGGTTCGGCGCGGCCGGCGCGAGGGCCGCGAAGCCCGCGGCCGAAGGCTCGTCGTCCGTCTCCGTGTCGGGGGCGGCCGAAGCCGCGCCCGACGCCTGCCACGCCGCGGGCGGCACGTCGTCCGCCTCATCCTTCGTCCAGAAGGAGGCGCGCGCCGCGAGCGGCTTGCCGCCGGGGTTGAGCGCGAACATGCGTTCGAGGTGGGAAGCGAGGGGCGTCTGCGCCAGGTTGGCGAGCCTGCCGGGCGCGGCGTGCGAGAACCCCAACGCGGCCGGGAACTGCGGGTAATGCTGCCACGCGCCGCGCCCGCCGTTTAGCGACTCGGAGGTCGAGCGCGATGGGGAGGCGGCCCGCACGTCGCCGCCCGCCGTCTCAGCCAGCGCGAGGAAGCCGAGGCGGACGTGGTATCGGTTGTCCGAGAGCGAGAGGTACTGCGCGAAGTTAATCCAACTCTGGCGCGGCGTGACGTGCCAACTTCCAGCCAGCGGGATGCCGAAGACATCCGACTCGCTCGCGGCCGATCCCCTGACATGTAGCTGCTCGTTCAGCCGTGGGTGGACTTCGAGCGCGGCGGCAGCGAGCATCGGCTTGGTGGCTGAGCCGACGACGACGCGGTCGAAGTTGCGGTCGCCCCCGTAGAGGGCGCGCAGGGAGGCCGGGGCCTGCTGCTCGACCCAGCGCGCGGGCGGCAGCCAGTCGCCCGAACCGGCGGCTGGCTGCCAGTAGGGCGAAGAGGTCATGCGTGGGTAGCCGGCGAGCACGAGCGCCTCGCCGCGCGGGATCGCGACG
>DATCVD010000256.1:0-11517 GCA_036567125.1 Pyrinomonadaceae bacterium
GGCGCGGTCGCCGTCATGCACGACGTGACCGCGCGCAAGCGGGCGGAGGAGGCGTTGGGGCGCGAGAGCCGGCTGATGCAGGCCCTGATGGACAACATCCCCGACGCCATCTACTTCAAGGACACGGAGGGGCGTTTCACGCGCGTCAACCGCCACGCCCCCTACCGCGCCAACCTCTCGCCCGAAGAGGTCATCGGCAAGACCGACTTCGACTTCTTCGTCGCGGAGCACGCGCGCGCCGCCTACGAAGACGAGCAGCGGATCGTCCGCACCGGCGTGCCCGTCGTCGACAAGGAGGAGCGCGAGGTTTACCCCGACGGCTCGACGACGTGGCTCTCGACGACGAAGGCCCCAATCGTTGACGAGGCGGGCCGGGTGACCGGCATCGTCGGCATCTCGCGCGACATCACGGAGCGCAAGCGTTCGGAGGAAGCGCGCCTGCAACTCGCCCGCGAGCAGGCGGCGCGCGCCGAGGCCGAGGCCGCCAACCGCATGAAGGACGAGTTCCTCGCCGTCGTCTCGCACGAGCTGCGCACGCCGCTCACCCCGATCATCGGGTGGGCCGGCCTGCTGCGCGGCGGCGGGTACGACGCGGCCACGCTCGACAAAGCCATCGAGACCATCGAGCGCTGCGCGAAGGCGCAGCGCCGCATCATTGACGATCTGCTCGACATCTCGCGGATCATCACCGGGAACCTCCCCCTCGAACTGTCGCCGGTCGATCTCGGGGCGGTCGTCGAGGCGGCCGTCGCCGCGACCCGGCAGGCGGCGGAGGCTCGCGGCGTCGGCGTCGAGTTCGCGCCGGCCGCCGCGAGCGAGCGCGTGATCGGCGACCCCGACCGCCTTCAGCAGATCGTGTCGAACCTGCTCTCGAACGCGATCAAGTTCACGCCCCGCGGCGGTCGCGTCGAGGTCGGCGTCGGGCGCTCGGGCGCTCACGCCGAGATCAGGGTGAGCGACACGGGGATGGGGATCAGCCCGGAGTTTCTGCCCCACGTCTTCGAACGGTTCCGCCAAGCCGACGGCACGAGCGGGCGGGCGCACGGCGGGCTGGGGCTGGGGCTGGCAATCGCGCGCCACTTGGCCGAACTGCACGGCGGGACGGTTCACGCCGAGAGTCCGGGTGAGGGGATGGGGGCTACCTTCACGGTCAGGCTCGCGCGCGCGGCCTCGCGCGAGGCGTCGGGCGGCCCGGAAGAGGCGCGGCCTAGCGGCGGCGCGGGGGCGCAACCTGCGGGCGGCCTCTCGCTCGCGGGGCGGCGCGTGCTCTTGGTGGACGACGAGGCGGACACGCTCGAAGTGCTGGCGGCGGCCCTCAGACGCTACGGCGCGGAGGTCTCGACTGCGTCGAGCGCGGTCGGGGCGCTGGAGGCGCTCGCGCGCGTCAGGCCGGACGTGCTCGTCAGCGACATCGGCATGCCGGGCGAGGACGGGTACGCGCTGATCGGACGCGTCCGCGCGCTACCCCCGCAGGAGGGCGGCGCGACGCCCGCGCTGGCGCTCACCGCCTACGCGCGGGCGGAAGACAGGGCACGCTCCCTCGCTTCGGGGTATCAGGCGCACCTGCCGAAGCCCGTCGCCCCGGCGGAACTCGCGGCAACGGTTGCGAGTCTCTCCGGTCGCGCCGACTAGGTTCGTTGGCGGGCGACTCGCCGCGATATCGGCGCGACGGCGCGACAATTAGTGCTGCGGGAAATACTTCGCGGCGGGAAGATGTCGGTGATCGAATCCGGTCGGGTGGTGACGCCGAACAGACGCGCGGCGAGCTTCGCCTGTCCCGCCGCGCGCCCGGATTGCTACAGCGCCCCCTTCTTCCACGGCCCCCACACCGCGAAGGTGACGCCGGGCGTCTGGACGTTGAAGAAGAGCGTGTCGCCGTCGGGGCTGAAGGTCGCGCCCGCGAACTCCCTGTTCTCGAAGCCGGGGATCAGGTTCTCCGCGAAGTCGAAGATGCGGCCGTCGTAAGAGAGGCCGCGCACGCGCTGCCGCAACTTCTCGTCGCCGTCCTCGCAGATGACGAGGCCGCCCTGCCGCGGGCTGACGCAGAGGTTGTCCGGGGCCTGCAACGCCTCGGCCGCGGGCGACTCGTAGAGCAGACGCAGGCGGCCCGCGGCCTCCCCGCGCGGCTCGTACTCCCAGACCTGACCGAGCCGCTTGTCGCCGCCGTTCGTCGAGGTGAAGTAGACGCGGCCGCGCCCGTGCCAGCAGCCTTCGAGGCGCGTGAAGGTCGCCCCGCCGCGCGCGACGCCCTGCTTGTAGACGGCCAGCTGATCGGTCTCCGCTTCGGGCGCGTCGGGGTTCTCGATCTCCACCCACACGACGGGCAGGACTTCGCCCACCCGCTGCCCCGCGCGCGCGTCGTAGCGGGGGCGGTCTTTGACGGCGAGCATCTGCAAGCGCCCGCCCCCGGCGAGCACGCCCTTGCGCGCGGGGACGAAGCGGTAGAAGCCCGCGGTTCCGGTGTCCTCGGTCTCGTACACGACGCCGGTCTTCGGATCGACGGCGATGGCCTCGTGCACGAAGCGGCCCATCGCTTTGATCGGGGAGGGCGCGGCCGCCCCGTCCGCGGCGGCCGCGACCTCGAAGCAGTAGCCGTGCGGCCGCGCGAAGCCGCCGCGCTCGCTGCCGTCCTGAACGCGGAAGCGGGTCGCGCCGACGGTCGTCTCCTCGCAGCTGATCCAGCTGCCCCACGGCGTCGGCCCGCCCGCGCAGTTCATGAGCGTGCCGCCGAGCGAGACGAAGTCGCGCACGAGTTCGCGCGTGCGCGGGTCGATGACGAGCGTGGTCGTGCCGCCGCCGGCCGTCGCGTCGTAGTGGGCCGCGCCTATCGCAGCGCCGGCCGCGCCGACCCGGTTGTTGACCTCATGGTTGCGCACGAGGCGCAGCTCGCGCCCGACGCGGAAGGCGGCCATGCCGTCGTGCCTCGCGGGCGTCGGCCGGCCGTCCGACATCCGCGCGCCGGTGCGGCCGATGACCGTGTACTCGAAGCCTTCGGGCAGCGCCAGCAGAGTCTCGCCGGTGTTCCTCGACTTCGCCGGGCGCGGCTGTCCGTAGCCGGCCCCTTCGTCGCCGGGCTGCGCCGCGCCGATGTCGTTCAGGGCGAAGCCCTGCATGACGAGCGCGCCGCCGGCCGCCGCCGCCGCCGCGCCCCGGAGGAAAGTCCGCCTGTCGGGATGAGTCATACCGATGCCTTTGACTGATGAATGAACGTGGGCGAGCAATGACGAGTAATATTACGGGAGCGGCGGATGGAAGTTAAATCCATAAAAATTCCCCGCCGCCGCGGCGATTAATTCCCAACGTCGAAGACGCCGAACGCCTTCGTCGGCGGCGCGGCGACGATGCCCGCCTTGCAGCACAGGGGGAGGGGGAAGGCGGTCGAGGGCCGCGAGCGCGCGGGCGATCCGAGGCGCGCGGAACAGGACTAGACCCGCCAGCGCGCGCGCGGGACGAATCGGGCGCGCATAGCCGCCGGCTTCAAACGCGAGAACATCTCGGCCCGCCCCGAGACGGCCGCCGCGCCTTAGGGCAAGGGTTCACCGACCGCGCGATTGCTTCCTGAAGTATTTAGTCACTGGGGAATGAAAGGGAACCGCACGCGGGGAGGTAAAGACGTACACGCCTGTGAGCTTCTCGTAACTCCCAACTCCCCGGAGGCCCGATCTCTAAACGCCGGCCGGCGACCCGCGGTCGAACTTATCGACCTCGCCCCAGTACCGTGGCTGAACCAGCAGCCGGCGCGCCAGCGGGCGCAGTCCGGTCGCGCCCACGAGAGAGTACCCGCCTGCCAGCGCGGAGAAGAAGGCGCTCCGGCGCAGGCGCAGCAGGCGGCGCACGCGGTCGGGCACGAGCAGCGCCTGCACGCCGAGCAGTATCCGGTAGCGCCAAGCGCCGAGGTGACGCCGGTACTGCTCGTAGAGGAGGGCCGTGTGTTCGCTAAAAGCCAAGTCGCGTTCCATGTGGGCCTGCCTGTCGCCCCGCCAGTGCCCGTAGTCTTCCGGCAGTCCTTCGATGTTTAACCCCGCGCCGACCCGCCTGAAGACGGCGTAAAGCTCCTCGCGCTCGGCGGCCGGGAGCGGCCCGTGGAGCAGTCGGTGCGCGCGCTCCGAGTAGTCGATGAGCATGTAGAGCACGTCCCGAAACGCCCAGTCGGGGATGCTCTGCCCGCGCTGGCGCTCGACCGACGCGTGGATCGAGTTGATCCCGCCGAGCGTGCGCCGCGCCGCGTCCTCGTCCGCGAACACGATCTCCTGCGCGTAGCGCACCGTCGAGAAGAGCCGCCCGATTGGGTCGTTCGGTATCTTGCCCGTGAAGAAGAGCCAGTCAACCGCGCGGTTCAAGGCGAACTCGGCGGCCGAGCCGGCGAAGACGAGCAGGACGAGATCGGGGTCGCCCCAGACCCTCCTGACGACCGACCCGCGCGCGACGAAATCGCGCCCCGCCCGCGGGGCCGCCGGCCCGCCCGCGTCAGCGCCCGCGGAGACGCGCTTCGGTTTTCCGCTCATGTTTCCGGACGCCCGACCAGCATTAGACCGAATCACCCGGTCTGACTCCGGGCGCGGCCCTTTGACCGCGTTAGCCCGTGCGCTAGAGGTGAGACGGCCGGCGGCCTTGCCGTCAGAATAGCCTTGCCCCGCCCATCCGCCGCGCTGGTAGATGGCGAGGGGCCGGCATGACTGCCACGGAGCCGACGCGCGGGCAGCGGTGGTAATATACTCGCCCCGCCCCGCGCCCGTCGCCGCGCGCGCCGCGTCTCGACTCGCGCCCCGCCAGACCGCGACAACCGCCAAGCCCAGTCTATATTATTACCCGAGTCCGATCAGGCCGGGCCGCCCGAGGTAGCGATGAGCCGTCCCGTGAAGCATAACGAGCAGAGTTGGCGCGCGCGCGATCAGAGGGCGCGGCTCGACGAGTTGACGAGCGACAGGGCGGGCGTCAAGCAGCGACCGCTGCGGCGCGACGTGCGGCTGCTGGGCCGTCTCCTCGGCCGCGTGCTCGTCGAGCAGGAGGGCCGGCAACTGTTCGAGGCGGTCGAAGAGTTGCGCCGCCTCGCCATCCGGCAGCGGGGGCGGCACGGCCGCGGGGTCACGGCCGACATACCGCCCGTGGACGAGCGCGAGCTGGCGAAGGGCGCGGAGAAGATCATCACGGCGATGACCACGGCCGAAGCCTACCGGCTGACGAGGGCGTTCGCCACCTACTTCGAGCTGACCAACCTCGCGGAGACGAACCACCGCAAGCGCCGCCGCGTGGCCTCGCGGCTGCGGCCCGACGGCCCCGCGCAGCCCGGCACGTTCCTCGGCACGCTCCGCCGCATGAAGGCGGCCGGCCTCCCGCGCGAGGCGGCGCTCGACGCCTTGCGGCGGGTCGAAGTCGTCCCCGTCTTCACGGCGCACCCGACGGAGGTGGCGCGCCGCACCGTCCTCTTCAAGCGCCGCCGCATCGCGCGCGAGCTGGAGCAACTCGACCGCCTCCCGCTCACGGACGAGCAGGCGGCGCGTGGCGAGGCGACAATCGCCGCCGAGATCACGGCGCTCTGGCAGACGGACGAGGTGCACCGCCGCCGGCCCTCCGTCGCCGACGAGATCAAGATGGGGCTTGACTACTACGACGCCTGCCTCATCGACTCGCTGCCCCGCGTCTACGACGAGATGGCCGACGCCTTCCGGCAGACTTACGGCGAGCCGCTCGCGCCGAATGAACTGCCGACCTGCGTCCGCTTCGGCTCGTGGATCGGCGGCGACCGCGACGGCAACCCGTTCGTCACGCCCGAAGCGACGCGCGAGGCGCTCGTGATGGCCCGCCGCCTCATCCTCGACCGCTACATAGCCTCCGCCGCCGATCTGTCGGATCGCCTCAGCACCTCCGCGAAACAGACGCCCGCGTCCGTCGCCCTCACGCAGAAGCTGCGTGACTACGCGGAAGCCTTCCCCCTCGTGGAGGCGGCGAACCCGACGCGCTCGCCGCACGAGCACTACCGCCGCCTGCTCGACTACGTGCTCGACCGCCTGCGCCACGCGCGCGACGCTCCCGCCCACGCGGCCGCCTACCGCGACGCGTCGGAGTTCGCGGCCGACCTCACGCTGATTCGGGACGGCCTCGCCGGCAACCGCGGCGAGCGGGCCGCGCTGCTGTGGCTCGACCCCGTGCTGCGCCAGATCGAGACCTTCGGCTTCCACCTGCACGCGCTCGACATACGCCAGCACGCCAACGTCCACGCCGCCGCGGTCGGCGAACTCTCCGCCGCCGGCCGACTCGCTTCGGGCGGGGGCGGCGAACTGAGTTCTGACGATGACGGCGAACTCACGTCGGATGGCGACGGCGCGGCCGTGCTCCCGGCCGCGCCGTCCGACGCGACCGGCGTGCTGCTCGACACCTTGCGCGCGGTGGCCGAACTCAAACGGGATTTCCCGGCCGAATCGATCAGCGCCTACGTCATCAGCGGCGCGCGCTCGGCCGCGGACGTGCTCTCCGTCGTCTGGCTCGCGCAACTCAGTGGCATAGCCGTCGCCGCGTCCGCGAGCGATCCGGGCGTGATGCCCGTGCCGCTCTTCGAGTCGATAGAGGACTTGCGTAACTGTCCGACGATCTGCCGCGCACTGTGGACTTCCGAAGCCTACGCGCCGCTGCTCGAATCGTGGGGCCGCCGGCAGGAGATCATGCTCGGCTACTCCGACTCGAACAAAGACGGCGGGATGCTGACGAGCACTTGGGAGATCTACAAGGCCCACCGCGAGCTGCACCGCGTGGCGGACGAGTGCAACGTCCGCTTGCGCCTCTTCCACGGGCGCGGCGGCACGGTCGGCCGCGGCGGCGGCCCCACGCACCGCGCCGTCGTCGCGCAGCCCGCGGGCGCGTTCACCGGCAGCTTCAAGATCACCGAGCAGGGCGAAGTCCTCAACTTCAAGTACTCCGACGCGGTGCTCGCCGAGCGCAGCTTGGAGCTGATGATCGCCGCCTCGCTCGAAGCCCTCACGCGCGCGGCCGGCACGCCCGCGCGGGAAGACTTGGACGAGTGGGAGGCGGCGATGGACGAGATGTCGGGCGACGCCTTCCGGTTCTACCGCGAGAACGTTTACGAGAACCCCGACATCCTGCCCTACTTCGAGGAGGCGACGCCCGTGCTCGAACTCGAACACGCGCGCATCGGATCGCGCCCCGCGCGGCGGGGGCAGAGCCGCGGGCTACAGGACTTGCGCGCGATCCCGTGGGTCTTCGGCTGGATGCAGAGCCGGCAGGTGCTGCCCGCGTGGTTCGGCGTCGGCTACGCGCTGGAAAAGTTCGCGGGCGCGGGCGGGGCGCGCGCCGGCCTGCTGCAAACGATGGCGGCGCGCTTCCCCGCCTTCGAGGACTTCGTCTCGAACGTCGAGATGGGGCTGGCGAAGGCCGACCTCTCCATCGCCGCGCTCTACGCCGGACTCGTGCGCGACGCAGACCTGCGCCGCCGCGTCTTCCCGATGATCGCCGGCGAGTTCGAGCGGACGCGGCGCATGATCCTGCGCGTGACGGGTCAGTCGCGGCTGCTGGAGCGGAACCAAGTGCTCGCGCGCTCGATCCGCCTGCGCAACCCGTACGTCGATGCGCTGAGCCTCATCCAAGTCGAGCTGCTGCGGCGCAAGCGCGCGGGCGAGGAGTCGGACGAACTCAACTACGCGCTCGCCGCGACGATCAACGGCGTCTCGGCCGGCCTGCGCAACACGGGCTAGCCGGCCGGCCGATACGCGCAAGTTAGTCGCGACACGCGGGGAGGGCCTGAACTCGTTACGAGTTCAGGCCCTCCCCGCGTGTCGATTGAAATGGACGCGCGGCGCGTTTCACCGTCGCTCGTTGCCGGCGCGCATTGTTCGGCCGCGCGCTTACGGCGTTGACGTGCCGGCCATGCCCACGGTGATGGGCGCGGGCTTGATGTCGGGCGGGATGAATTGCCGGTCGATCAGGTCTTTCATCGAGATCGGTTTTTCGAGGATGCCGGCCTTGAGCGCCATGTCGTGAATCTTCTGGAGGTCTTCGTCCGTCGGGGTGAGCATCCGGTAGCTCACGCGATCCGGCGGCTGCGTCAGGACGTGGCGCACGACCCGCTCGTCCTGCCGGAAGTAGGGCGCGGCCACCTTCGCGGCGTCGAGGCGGTTGCGCTCGGCCCACTCGCCGCTCTCGGCGATGCCGCGCACGAGGTCGCGCACCACCTCGGGCCGCTCGCGGATCAGCCGCTCGTGCACGACGAGCACGCAGGAGATGAACTGCGGCCAGATGTCTTTGGCGTGGTAGAGGATGCGGCCCGTGCCGTCGAGTTCGGCCTTGGCGGCGTGCGGCTCGCCGATGAAGTAGGCGTCGATGGCGCGGGCCGCGAGCGCGCTCGGCATGTCGGGCGGCGGGAGTTCCACGAAGCGCAGCTCTTCGGGCCGGACGCCCTGATCGTCCATCAGCTTGCGGATGACGAGGTACTGGTTGCTGTACTTCGAGGGGATGGCGAAGGTCTTGCCGCGCAGGCCGCGCAGGTCTTTCACCTCGGTGAGATCGGAGCGCACCATCACGGTCGAGCCGTCGCGGTGGCCGAGGTAGGCGATCTTGACGGGCACGCCCTGCTCGCGCAGCTTCATCGCCAGCGGCGCGATCATGAAGGTGGCTTCGAGGCGGCCGCCCTTGACCGACTCGACGATGGTCGGGAAGTCCGTGAAGCGTTGCGACTCGAAGCGCACGCCCGCGCTCGTCTTCGTGGCGTAGTCCGTCACGGGGCACGTCAGGTGGCAGGTCACGGGCAGGAAGCCGACGTTGAGTTGCTGCCGCGCCTGCTGCGCGCCGCCCCGCGCGCCGCCCGCAGCCAACCGCTGCCACGGCTTGTAGCGGACGACCCCCAGCAGGGCGACGAAGGCGACGATGCCGAGGATTAAGCGCGCGGCCGACGAGCGAAGCATGGGAGTCTCCTTAGAATAATTTAAACGATGAGCGCGGGACGGCGAGCGACGAACTGATGACAAGTTGTTTCCGGTTTATCGCTCATCGTTCATTTGACGCTTCGTGCGGTCAACTGAAATCGGTAACAGCCTCAACTTTGTCTCGGCCGAGTCCGAGTTCGGCGAGGATGAGTTGCACGGCCTCGACCACTTCCGGGTGGACGGGGTCGCGCGGGCGCGGCAGCCTCATTTCGAGCTGGCGGACGATTGACGCGGGCCGGTCGGAGAGCACCACGACGCGGTCGGCCAGTTGCGCCGCCTCCTCGATGTCGTGCGTCACGAGCACGACGGTGCGCGGCAGCTCGGCGAGCATCCGCGCCAGCTCGCCGCGCAGGCGCAGGCGCGTCAGGTAGTCGAGCGAGGAGAACGGCTCGTCCAACAGGAGCACGTCCGTGTCGCCCGCGAGCGCGCGCGCCAGCTCCGCCCGCTGGCGCATCCCGCCCGAGAGCTGGTGCGGGTAGTGGCCCGAAAAATTCTCCAAGCGGATCAGGCCGAGCATTTCGCCGAGCCTCCGCTCGCGCTCCCCCTCATTCGCGATCCGGCGCAGGCCGAGGCGGATGTTCTGCGCGACGGTGAGCCACGGGAACAGCCCGTCCTGCTGGTAGACCGTGCGGACTCTGCCCGCGCACTCGACGACGCCGGCCGCGGGCTTGACGAAGCCGGAGCACAGGTTGAGCAGCGTCGTCTTGCCGCAGCCCGAGGGGCCGACGACGGCGACGAACTCGCCGCGCGCGACTTCGAGCGAGAGGTCGCGGAAGACTTCCACCGCGCCGAACGCGCAGCGCACCCCGGCGAGGCGCAGCCCGCTACCGCTCATAGCCCCACCTGACGCTCGGCCGCCGCATCAGCTGCACCAAGAGCCGGTCGATCACGACGCCGATGACGCCGATGACGACCATCCCGGCGACCAGCAAGTCCATCCTCAGGCCGTTGCGCGCGTCCCAGATGGCGAAGCCCAGCCCGTCGCGCCCCGCGATCATCTCGGCCGCGACGACGACGAGCCACGCCACGCCGGCCGTCACGCGCAGGGCCGTGATGACCTGCGGCGCGATGGCCGGCAGCGTGACCTGCGTGAGCAGCTCCGCGCCGCGGAAGCCGTAGTCTTGGGCCACGCGGAAGTAGACGGCGGGGATGCCCGCCACGGCCGCCACCGTCGCCAGCACGACGGGGAAGAAGGAGGCCATGAAGATCAGAAAGATCGCCGGCAGGTCGCCGATGCCGAACCAGAGGATGGCGAACGGTATCCACGCGAGCGGCGAGAGGCTGCGGAAGAAGTTGATCGCGGGCAGCAGCGCCGCGCGCGCCGTCGCGCTGTGGCCCAGCCAGAGTCCCGCCGGGAGTCCGAGCGCGACCGCGAGCACGAAGCCCGTCGTCACGCGGAACAGCGACGCGACGAGATCGTTTAAGAGCCGCCCGGCGCGCAGCTCCTCGACGAACCCGCGGCCCACGGCGGCGGGCGAAGGGAAGGCCGATTCGGGGAAGACGCCGAGGGCCGAGAGCGCGGCCCACGCGGCGACGCCGGCGGCGAGCACCGCGAGCGGGAGCACGCGCCCGCCCGCCCGCCGCACCTCCCCGCCGTGAGACGTTGCCGGGCCGGTCATCTTCGTCGCGCGTCGTCCGTCTTCATTGAGCGCCGGCGGTGTAAACCTGCGTCCGCGGGTTGTAAGTATTCCAGTCGAACCAGTCGCCGGGCCGGCCGCTACGTGCCGAGCCGCGCGATGATCTCTTTCTGGTTGGCGATGATCTGTTCCTGATTGGCGAGGACGGCGTCGAGCTTGGCCTGATTCGAGATGATGGTCTCCTGATTCTCAAGCAGCCTTTCGAGCTTCGACTGGTTCGCCTCGATCCGTTCCTGATTGGCGAGGATGCGGCGCTGGTTGGCTAACAACTCGTCTTCTGACATCGTCTGCTCCTGAGGTTTCGGCGCGGCGCGGGAAAAGCCCGGCTAAGATAACTCCCGCCGGCGAGACTGTCATGCGACTTTTGTTGTAGAGGCGGCTCAACCGTAGGGCTGAAGGCCGGGAGCTATGAGTTAGGAGCCAGTAAAAACAGTTCTCCCCCAGCCCCTAACCCCTAATTCCCAGCTCCTAGCTCGCGACGCGGTATTCGAGCAGGAAGCGCCCGATCTGGATGGTCGAGCGGCCGCCGGAGGGCGGGCTGATGAGCAGCGAGCGGACGGAGCTGTTCTTGCGGTTGAGGCGCGCGTCCGCGTCGCCCACCGCCTCGCCGCTGGCGGCGCGGTAGAAGCTGACGCGGATCGTGTCGTCATTCGTGCGGCGGTAGCCGAAGACGTACTGGCCGGGCTGGAGGGCAACGTCCCCGACGCGCAGCGGGGCCTGCGTGATGAAGAAGTGCGAATACTTCCCCTCGGCCGAGTAGCCGGCCGTGATCATCACGACGCCCGCGATGTAGCGGCCCGCCCCGTCCGTCACGCCCGACGCCGTGCGGAACTCCGTCTCGATGTTCTCCTTAATCACCGGCGCGCGCTCCGGGATCACCCGCCTCAACTCCCCGGCCGTGGCCGTCCGCCAACGCTGCGCGCCCGCGCGGGGCGCGCCCCACGCCA
>DATCVD010000257.1:0-2640 GCA_036567125.1 Pyrinomonadaceae bacterium
GATCGTCGGGTCTTCGTCGCCGGCCGCGCGCGCGCCGTCGCCCCGCCCGGCCGGGCGCGCGCCGACGCGCACCGCGACCGCGGTCAGGTTGTCCTCCGCGCCGCGCTCGAAGCAGAGCCGCTTCATCTCGGCGCAGGCCGCTTCGAGCGAAGCGGCGCCGGCGAGCAGCGATTCGATCTCGCGGTCGGGGATGTGGCGCGTGATGCCGTCGGAGCAGAGCAGGAAGGTCGTCCCGTCCTCGACCTCGAACGTCCTGAGATCAACCTCGACCGACTGTTCCGCGCCGAGCGCGCGGCTGATGACGTTGCGGCTCGGGTGATTCGCCGCCTGCTCGCGCGTCATCCTCCCGGCCTTAACCTCCTCCTCGACGACCGAGTGATCCTCGGTCTCGCGCTTGAGCGGGCCGCCGGGCGGGAGGCTGTAGAGGCGCGAGTCGCCGACGTGGCCGACGGTCGCCGTGCGCCCGTCGACGTGGAGCGCGACGACGGTCGTCGCCATCGACGAGAGCTGCGTCTGCTCGCGCGACATCTGGAAGATCGAGGCGTTGGCCCGCTGGATCGCGATCTCCATCAGGTCTTCCACGTCCTCGCCCGGCTTGATGTGGCGGAAGGCCTCTTCCAAGACCTCGACCGCCGTGCGCGAGGCGACCTCGCCCGCGTTCGCGCCGCCGACGCCGTCGGCCACGACGAAGACGGCGCGCTCGGCGTCGAGCAGGTACGAGTCCTCGTTGTGCGGCCGCTTCTCGTTCAGGCCGCGGTCGGTGACGGCCGCCGCTTCGAGTGTCGGTCGTGTCCGTGTTTCGCTCATTCAACCGCCTCCGGGAGGACAACTTCCTGCGCGGGCGACGCGACGGGCCTGACGGGGCCGCGGCGCGCGGCGGCGGGCGCGTTGGCGTAGGCGTCGCGCGCGTTGCGGTGCGAGAAGGCCATCAGCATGCCGAGCATGGCGAAGCTCGTGATCAAACTGAAGCCGCCGTGCGAGACGAAGGGCAGGGTGATGCCCGTCATCGGCAGGGCGCGCGTGATGCCGCCGATGTTGACGAGCGCCTGAAAGCCGATGAAGGCCGTCAGCCCCGCCGAGCAGAGCTTCGTGAACATGTCGCGCGCGTCAATCGCGGTGCGCACGCCCGCGACGACGAAGACGATGATCGCCAGCATCACGACCGCGCCGCCGACGAGCCCCAACTCTTCGCCGATGGCCGCGTAGATGTAGTCGGAGTCGGCGACGGGGATCACTTCGGCGAAGCCCAGCCCGAGGCCGCGCCCCGTCGTCCCGCCCGACGCGATGCCGAACGTGGCCTGCGAGGGCTGGAAGGCGATGCGGTCGAACCACACGTCGACGTTGACGGTCTTCTGCATCGCCGGACTCTGCTCGGCCAGCTGCCTCATCCGGTCGTCGTTCGCGAGCGCGTCCTGATAGTCCGTCTTCCACCAAGCGGTGTCGGGCGCGGGCGGGTTGAAGCCGTCGAGCCACAGGTGGAAACGCTGCTTGATGCGCGACGGGAGCGCCGCCTGAACGGGCTTCGAGAGCGTCGGCAGCAGCGGCACCTTCTCCTGAATGTCGGGCGGCAGGGAGCCGGCGACGAGCGCGCCGATGACGAGCACGACCGAGCCGACGAAGACGAGCAGTTGCGGCCAGCGGCGCACCGCGACGAGGTAGAGCGTGGCGTACGCGCCGGAGAAGACGAGCACCTGCCCGAAGTCCTGCAAGACGAAGAAGGGCAGGAACGGGATGATCGCCATGATGATGAGCGGCACGACGGCCTGCGCGCGCGGCAGGCCCCAGTAGGTCTTGGCGAGGTCGCGGTAGTAGGCCGTCAGGATGCCGGCGAAGCCCAGAAGGAACGGAATCTTCGACGGCTCCCACGGCGTCATGTTGCCGAGCGCCTTGCCCGCGCTCGACGTGGCGACGGCCGCGCCCAGCGGGACGAGCGTCAGCAGCACGAGCAGGAAGCTGTTGCGCTGCACCCAGTTGAGGAAGCTGTCGCGCAGGCAGAACCAGAAGGCGACGGCCATCGAGAGGAAGGCGAAGATGGGGATCCAAGTGTAGCTCGAAGTGAACGCGCTGCCGACCGTGATGTTCGAGCGGCGCGCGTTCTCCGGGTCGACCTGCTGCTGCAACGCGGCCGGGTCGTCGGGCAGCCCCATCAGCTTCTTCTTGTCCGGCGTGTAGAACTGGTTGACGTAGCGCAGCCGCAGGACTTGCGTCTTCTCGGCGCGCGCCTCGGCCTTGTTGCGCGAGTTGTACTCGGGGTCGCTGTAGAGCCGGTACTGGACGAGCGAGCCGACGGAGAAGAGCAGGACGGCCGTCGTGAACAGCACCCAGTTGCCCGCGTAGCGCATCCGGCGCGAGAGCCAGAGGACGACGGCGAAGAGGGCGGCGTAGAGCGCGAGGTCGCGCACCGCGCCGACGACGGTCGGCTCGTAGCCGCGCAGCAGCGCCGCGCGGTAGACCGCGTAGTAGCCCGCGACCTGAAAGCCGAAGATCAGGACGAGCGCGATGATGTGTGACGATGCGCGGTTCTTCATAAGAGATCGTTTCAGACTCGGAGCACGTTAAAGCCCGGCCGTCGGGTCGGACTCAGTCGCGCGCGGCGGCGGCGCGCTGGTTCGCGTTGCGCGGCGGCGACGGCTGCCGGCG
>DATCVD010000258.1:0-2016 GCA_036567125.1 Pyrinomonadaceae bacterium
GCGGTCGCCGCCAGTATGGCCGCCCCCGGCATCTCCGGCGAGCCGGCCACGACCAGCACGCGCCCGCGCTCCTCCTTGCTCCCGCCCTCGTCCGGTTCGGGCAGCGGCAGACGCCGCAGCGCCGCGGCCGTGATCAGTCGCAACCGGCCGCCTCCCTTCTTCGCGGCCCGCCGCGCGGTTTTACGAGTAGCCATTAGCTGTTGGCGATTGGCTGTCAGCTTGCGGAAGCAAAACTCAGACGTTAAAGATCGCGGCCCGACGCCCGGCACTTTTTTGTTCGGCTAACAGCCCGCAGCCAATCGCTAACAGCTATCAGCCGGCGGCTCACCCGGCCGCGTTCGGGCGCTTGAACCTGTAGGCCGTGAAGTTGAGGCCCGACACCGTCATCTCGACCGGCTCGCAGCCGCCCGCCCCCTCCGCCGTCATTCGCTTGCAGGCGGCCGCGGTCAGCAGTATCTCGCCGCCGTGCGCGATGTCCTCGCCGAGCTTGGAGGCGAGGTTGACCTCCGTGCCGTAGAAGTCTTCGTCCTCGACGATGAGGACGCGGCCGTAGCCGATGCCGAACTCGGCGCGCATGTCCAGCTCCTCGGGCAGCATCGAGTTGGCGGCTTCGAGGCGGCCCGCCGTGTCGGCCGCGGCCGCGACCGCCTGCGGCACGTCGGGGAAGACCGAGTAGACGTTGTCGGCCTCGACCTTGATCACCTCGCCGCCGTGCTGCTCGACGACGGGGACGGCGATGGAGTGCAGCCGGTGAATCTTGGCGAGGAAGTGGTTGATGCCGTAGCGCACGGTCTGGCGGCAGAAGCCGGACATGTCCATCACCATCACGGCCAGCGTGTCGCCGAAGACTTCGTCGATGCGCGCGTCCACGTCGGCCGCGCGCTCCGGGTACTCGTTGCGCTCCTGCAGCAGCCGGTTGAGCTTCTCCCTCGTCCGCTTCTTGATCATGCGCCCCGCGCCTCTCCACCCCGCGCCTCAGCGTCCGGGCGCGCCCGCTCGCCGCGCGCCAGCTCGTTGTTGCGCTCGGCCGCGCTCTCGGTGAGTGTCGTCAGCACGGAGGGCGACCAGCCGGACTCGCTCTCCTTGCCCTTCGCGCGCCGCGCGCCGATGCTGCCCTCGCCCCGCGCGCCGGGCAGCAGCATGTTGACCAGCCCGCTCATGTCCGCGAAGATTTCGGGGAACAGTTGGCGGAAGCGGATCGCGACGACGGCCTGCGTGCTCAGGATCACTTCGGCCTCGCCGCGCCGGCAGGCGGCGACGATCTGGCGCGCCGCGCGCTCGGCCATCATCGACGTGACGGGCAGCGAGTCGCTGATCGAGAACCACGCGTACTCGGCGCGGTGGCGGCCCTTGAAGACGGCGTTGCGCGGGCTGCCCGTCCGCATCAGGCCCGGGCAGACGGTCGTCACGAGGATGCCGTCCTTCTGTAGCTCCGCGCGCAGGCTTTCCGACAGGCCGACGAGCGCGAACTTGCTCGCGCAGTAAGGGACGAGGTGCGGCACCCCGATCTTGCCGCCGATCGACGTGACGTTGACGATGCGGCCCGCGCCGCGCCGCCGCATCTCGGGGAGCGCGGCGATGGTCGCGTAGAGCGGGCCCCAGAAGTGAACCCGCATCGCCTCGTCGAAGTCTGCGAGCGTCATCACCTCAAGCGGGCCGACCTGTATGATGCCGGCGTTGTTGACGAGCACGTCCACCGCGCCGAAGCGGTCGGCCGACAGCCGCACCCACTCCTGCACCTGCGCCCTGTCCGTCACGTCGCACGGGAAGGCGAAGACTTCCGCGCCGCGCGCGGCGAGGTCGCGCCGCGCGCGTTCTAGTTCTTCCGGGTCGCGCGCGCAGATCGAGACGCGCGCGCCCTCGCGCGCGAACCGGCGCGCGAGCACGAGACCCAAGCCGCGCGAGCCGCCCGTGATGAGGACGGACTTGCCGCCGAAGTCGAACTTGCGCCGCCGGTTCACGAGCGCGCGCGCGGCGAGCGCGCCGCCCACGCCCGCCGCGGCCCACAGGAGTTTG
>DATCVD010000259.1:0-2427 GCA_036567125.1 Pyrinomonadaceae bacterium
GGGCGGTGCGGGGCGTCGGCTCGTGGATGGCGGCGCAGGCGCACGCGCGGCGCGGGCGTTCGCGCGCGAGTCACACGCAGCACCTGCGCTACGTCGAGAAGCTCCCCGCGATTCTCAAACTCGTCCCGGCGGTCGGCCGCCTCGGCGACTTCAAACACTACCTGCAAATCTTCTGCTACTTCCTGCAACCGACGCCGGCCAACGTCCGCTCGATGCTGCTCTACGCGCTCAAGCACTACGGCGGCGATCCGAAAATCTCGCGCGTCAAGACGGCCCCGCCCGAGTCGATGCCCGCGGTCGGCATCTACCACCCCGACGCGCCCGCACTCTTCGGGACTTACGAGGCTTACGACAGTTGGCACGCGAAGCGCGCGCGCAGGACGAAAGACCTCGCGCCGCTCGAACCCGCGCGGACAATCGGCCTGCTGCTCATGCGCCCGCAGATCGTCAGCGGCGCGCGCGGCCATTACGACGCGCTCGTCCGCGCCGTCGAGCGCGAAGGTCTCGCCGTGCTGCCGGCCATCTCCACCTTCATGGACAACCGCGAGGCGTGCGAGAAGTTTTTCGTCGGCGCTGACGGCCGCCCGCTCGTCAGCCAGATCGTCTCGCTCACGGGCTTCAGCTTCGTCGGCGGGCCGGCGATGAACGACAGCCAAGCGGCGGTCGAGTTTCTGCGCGGGCTGAACGTGCCGTTCCGCTCGGCCGTGAGTCTGGACGTGCAGACGGTCGAGGCGTGGCGCGACTCTTGGACGGGCCTCAACCCCGTGCAGGCCGGGATGCAGGTGGCGATCCCGGAGATCGACGGCGCGACCGAGCCGTTCGTCTTCGGCGGGGTGTCGGCAGAAACCCCCGAACCCGTCGCGCTCGAAGATCGCTGCGCGCGGATCGCGCGCCGCCTGAGACGCTGGCAGCGATTGCAGACCGCGCCGCGCGAGGAGGTCAAGCTCGCGCTCGTCGTCTTCTGCTTCCCGGCCGACCGCGGCAACGTCGGCACGGCCGCCGAGCTGGACGTGTTTCAGAGTCTCTGGGAGGCGCTGCGGCGGCTCGACGCGGAAGGCTACCGGGTTGAAGTGCCGGCCGACGCCGACGCGCTGCGCGAGCGACTGCTCGACGAGCGCGCGGGGCTGGGCACGGCCGCGCGCGTCGCCTACCGGATGTCGGCGGACGAGTACCGGCGTTTGTGCCCGCACGTCGAGGAGATCGAGCGCGAGTGGGGGCGCGCGCCCGGCTCAATCGACACGTTCGGCGGGGCGCTGCTCGTGCAGGGCCTCCAACTCGGCAACGTCTTCGTCGGCCTCCAGCCGACCTTCGGCTACGAGGGCGATCCGATGAAGATGCTGATGAGTCGCAACGGCGCGCCGCACCACGGCTTCGCCGCCTTCTACTCGTACCTCTCCGAAATCTTCCGGGCCGACGCCGTCGTCCACGTCGGCACGCACGGCGCGTTGGAGTTCATGCCCGGCAAGCAGGTCGGGCTGTCCGGCGCTTGCTGGCCCGACCGCCTCGTCGGCGAGTTGCCGCACGTCTACCTCTACAGCGTCAACAACCCGTCCGAAGGCTCAATCGCGCGCCGGCGCTCCTACGCCGAGCTGATCTCGTACCTGACGCCGCCGGTCGAAGACGCCGGCCTCTACCGCGATCTGGCCGCGCTCAAGGAACTGCTCCTCGCCTACCGGCAGACGGCCGACGAGGCGGAGCGCCGGCGACTCTACGAGGCCATCGAGGCGAAGGCCGAGGCGCTGCACTTCGAGGCGGCTTAGCGTTTGAGTTTTACGGTTCGACCGCGCGCCGAATCTCGTCGCGGAAGTCGTCGCGGGTGAGGCGGTGTTTGAAGACCAGAGTGCCGTTAACGGTGACGACGGGGACATCCCAGCCGTAGCGGCGGCGCAGCTCCGGGTCTGAGTCCACGTCGATTTCTACGAGATCGTAGAGGTCGCGGCAGCCGGCGGCGGCCATCTCCCGTTTGGCCTCGTCGCAGAGGTGGCAGCGGGGCCGCGTGTAGAGTCTGACCTGCGCTTTGGGTCGTTGTCCGGCCGTCATTTTTGCCCCTCGCCGGGCGCGAACTGCGCGCGCAGTTGCTGGAAAAACGGCTTGCCACGCGCGTGCGAAAAGAGTATAAATGCTGCCACGCCGGGCCGCGAATCCTTAATTTACTTGGCTCCGGCCGCTCTTCTTACAGTTATCGCATAGCATTTAAATCCCGCGCCCGAAGAGACACCTGACTCTTCGCGCGGGAAGCTGTACCAACAGCCCGACAGGGCGGCCCACTTAACAGTTCGACAGTCGAAAGTCTCTTTTGTTTCGGGTCTTCGTAACTCTTGGGTTAAGACTGGGAGGTTGCGTTTGGAGAGCGAAGAGAAACCGACGCCGACGCCGGGCGAGGCCACTCGCGGCGGCGAAGCCGCGCCCGCGCCCGTGACGGCCACG
>DATCVD010000260.1:0-12039 GCA_036567125.1 Pyrinomonadaceae bacterium
GCGCACGAGGCTCTGCGGCGCGCTCCCCGTCGCCGCGTCCGCCGGGTTCGGCACGACGCGCCCCGACGAGTCGAGCACGAGGATCGACGCGTCGGAGTCGGGCGAGGCGTGCTGGCGCAGGCGCGCGTAAAGCTCGGCGGCCTGAGGCGTGGTTAAAGTCTCCGGGGCGGCGGCGAGTTCGGGCCGCGCTTCGAGCCACGCTTCGAGCGCGCCCTCGGCGGCGACCGACTTGACGCGCGCGATGGTCGTCGCCTGCTCGGTGATGTTGCGGCGGTAGTTGTTGAGTTGCAGGAGGCTGACGATGAGCAGGGGCAGCGACAGCACGGCGAGCATCACCAGCAGCTTCGTCCGCACGTCGAGTGAACTGCGTTTGTTGGCATCGCTCTTCGCCATCAACGCTCGCCGGCCGTAGGCCCCGCGCGGCGGCTGCGGGCGGGCGGCCAGCTCGGCGTCCGCGTCCGCACGGGCGGCCGCATGGAGGCGGCATAGACGATGATCGCCTGCGCGATCAACTCGTCGAGGAACGCGTCCGTGCGCCGCACCGCGTCACGCAGTTCCCACAGGTCTCCCTCCATCACGCGAACCCCTTCGCGCCACAGGAAATCCGTTAGAACTCGGCGCAAGAGCATCAACTCGCGTGCCACTTCGTCGATCAGGCAACCCTGTTGAAACCGCACCTGCGCGTGCGACCGCAAAGCGCGCACGGCCTCCTCGATCTCGCGCCCCGTGGCCCGCTCGTCGAGCATCCGCGCCAACTCCTCCAGAGCCTCCGGCACGCTGTCCACCAACTGCCGGTAGGAGAGCAGCGCCGGCAGGTCAGTCCGCCGCTCCGCGTAGACCTCGTCCACCCACGCCACGACGAGCGCGTCCTCGTGCTCACGGAAGAGTGCAGCGAAAGAGTTCACAAGAAGGCAGAGGTTAGAGGTTAGAGGTTAGAGGTTAGTAAAAAGACCTAACTGTTTTTACTAACCTCTAACCTCTAACCTCTGACTACTGTTTTTCCAGCAGCTTCTTCAAGAGACTTTCGAGCTGATCGAAGTCGATTGGCTTGGTGACGTACTCGTTGCAGCCGGCGGCGAGGGCGTCGGCGTGAAAGTCCGAGGTGTCGTGGGCGGAGACGGCGACGATCGGGACTTCCGCCAGCCCGTTCGATTGGCGGATGCGGCGCGTGGCCGCGAGGCCGTCGAGCTTGGGCAGGCTCAAGTCCATCAAAATCAGGTCGGGGCGCTCCGTCGCGGCCACCTCGACGGCCTGCTCGCCGTTCACGGCCTCGACCACGCGATAGCCGCTCATCTCAAGTAAGCGCCTCATCATGAAGCGGTTATCCTCGAAATCCTCGACCACCAGAACGGTCGTCCCGGCCCCGTTAGGCTCCGTCATCGACTCCCCCTGAAACCCACGCGCTAGCCCGCCCTCGGTGGCGCGTGCCGAGTCGTATCACTAGCAAACACTACTTTTTTTTGCTAGGATACGCATCGAAACGCAACACAATGACAGCATAGTTCGGGTTCAATCCGTACAGACGGACGCCCCTTCCGTACCGTGGGGCACGGATGAAACGTCCGGCCGGCGCGCGAGGTCAGATAGCTCAAAATGAAGCCGCAACAGCAGCCAGCGTCGGACACAGCCGCCCTCGAAGCGTTGGGGCGGGCCTCCGTACAGGTCGTCCACGACCTCAAGAACCAGTTGAACGGTCTCAAACTCTATGCCACGTTTCTCCGCAAGCGCGCCGCGCGGCCCGAACGCCCGGCCGACGAGTTGGAGACCGTCGAAAAGATCATCGCCGGCTTGGAGCGCGCGGCCGCCGACACGAACGCGCTCGTGCGCTTCGGCCGCGCCGTCGAACTGCACGCGCGGCCCGGCTCCGACCTCGCGCAAATCCTGTCGGCCGCCGCGCCAGATACGTCCCTGCCGCCCGGACAGGTTTTCCGCGGCGACTTCGACCCGCAGGCGTTGACCGAGGCGTTTCAGCTCATTCACGCCGCCGTCGCCGGCAGAGACGCCGCGGCGCGGCCGGGCGTCAAACTCTTCCGGGCCGAAGACACCGACTCTCCCGCGGCCCTCGCCGAATGGGACACGACGCGAGGCGCGCAACTCCTCGACGCGGCCGCCGCGCTCTCCGGCAGCGACGGCCTGCGCGTCGCCCTCGCCGCGAAGATCGTCCGCGCCCACGGCGGCCAACTCGAACCGGCGGCGAACGCCCTGCGCGTCCGCCTGCCGATCACAGAGTCTTAGGGTACGGGGTCTCGGAGTCAGGAGTCAGGAAAAGTTTCTGCCTTTGACTCCGGACTCCGACTTTAAGCCTCCGGACTTAATCAAGGAGAAGAACACTGGTGGATCGTAAAGAGGTACGCATTCTGGTCATCGACGACGAGCCGATGATGGCCGACTCGCTGAAGCAGAATCTTTCGGAAGAGGGCTTCACCGTCGACACCGCCTCGACGGGCGCGGAGGCCATCGAGCTCTTCGACCGCGGCGGCCACCACCTCGCCGTCTGCGACGTGCAGCTGCCGGACATGGACGGCCTCGAAATCCTCAAGCACATCAAGGACACGCGCCCCTCGGCCGAGGTCATCGTCGTCACGGGCCACGGCACGTTCGAGCGCGCGGTCGAGGCGACGAAGGCCGGCGCGTTCTGGTTCCTGCCCAAGCCGTTCGACTTCGAGGTTCTGCTCACGCTCGTCGGCAAGGCGCTGCAACACCGCGAACTCGTCGACGAGACCGAGACCATGCGCCAGCGCATGACCTCGCGCACCGAGTACTTCAACATCATCGGCTCGTCGAAGTCGATGCAGACGATCTACGAGACCATCGAGTCGGTCGCCAAGGCCGACGCCAACGTCCTGATCGTCGGCGAGTCGGGCACGGGCAAGGAGCTGATCGCCAACGCGATCCACTACAACTCGCTCCGCGCCAAAAAACCGTTCGTCAAGGTCAACTGCGCCGCGCTCCCGAAAGAGTTGATCGAGTCCGAGCTCTTCGGCCACACGAAGGGCGCGTTCACCGGCGCGCACGCCGACAAGGACGGGCTGATCCAACACGCCGCGGGCGGCTCGCTTCTCCTCGACGAGATCGCCGAGATGCCCATCGAGTTGCAGCCCAAACTCCTGCGCGTCCTACAGGAGCGCAGCTACCGCAAGATCGGCTCGGAGAAGACCTACGCCGTCGATTTCCGTCTCATCTCCTCGACCAACCGCCCGCCGGCCGACGCCATCCGCGACGGCCTGCTCAGAGACGACCTCTTCTACCGCATCTCGACGATCACGATCCACGTCCCGCCCCTGCGCGAGCGCACGGACGACATCCAGCTTTTGACCGAGCACTTCCTGAAGGACTTCGCCCGGAAGTACCACCGCCAGATCAACGGCATCTCGCAGGCCGCCTACCAGCGCCTGTTCTCGCACACTTGGCCGGGCAACGTCCGCGAGTTGCAGAACGTCATCGAGCGCGCGGTGCTGCTCGCCAAGTCGAACAAGATCGAGCCGGTCGATCTCCCCTTCGACAACGGGTCGCTGCCGGAGAAGGCCGCAGCCGGCGCGGGCTGGGACGTGCCGCCCAACATGACGCTCGAAGAGATCGAAAAGCTGGTCATCGAGAAGACGCTGCAACGCACGGGCGGCAACAAGCAGGCCGCCGCCAACCTGCTCGGCATCTACCGCCCGCGCCTCTACAGCAAGATCAGGAAGTACAACATCGACGTGGGCGCGCTCGCCACGCCCTAAACAAAGGGCAAAGCGGAAGGGGTCGGGGAAAGGGGAAGATTCGTCGTCTTCCCTTTCCCCGACCCCTTCGCCTTTAGCCTGATGCCTTCCCTGTCAGTCGATCTGGTAGGTGGCGACGCTCGTCGGCGTCTCGTAGCAGCGGACTTTATAGACCTGCACGCGCTCGTCGCCGCAAGCCGAGGCGACGCGTTCGAGGATGTAGCGCGCGAGGTTTTCGGCCGAGGGGTTCAGTTCCCGGTCGAAGGGCGGCAGCTCGTTGATGTTGCGGTGGTCGAGGTAGCGCACGACCTCGTCGGCCGCGGCCTTCAGTTCCCCGAAATCGACGAGCAGGCCGATGTTGTCCAACTCGCGGCCGCGCGCGTAGATTTCGATCTTATAGTTGTGCCCGTGCAGGTTCTCGCACTTCCCCCTGTAGCCGCGCAGTTGGTGCGCGCTCGAAAAGTTGCGCTCGATCATCACTTCAAACGTCCCGGCCATTTTCGTCCCCGACTTCCCCGTCTCAAGATCGCGCCGCGCCTACTCGTCGCTGCCGCCGCGCGTCGCGTCATCTTCTATCCCCGTCCGCACGCCGTGCGGGCGCGTGTCCGTCCCGGCCTCTTCGATGTAAGCGGCGCACTCCTCTTCCGTGCCCGACCTGCCCGCGTCGTTCCAGCCGAGCGCGTTCTCGCGGTCGGCCGGCCAGATCGAATACTGCTCCTCGTGGTTGACGACGACCTTGTAGGTCGTCTTGTCTTCGCGCTCGTCCCGACTCATCGCCGCCCTCCCTCAGTTGATGGATTCGCAGAGCTTCAGTTTCGTGTCGCCGCGATTATCGCGCCGCGACGGCGTCGGTTTCAAACACGCGGGCGACTTCCGCGAGATCGGAGGTCGTCCGGCACGGCGGCAGGCTCTTTAAGAACTGGCGGCCGTAACCTTGCGTCCGCAGGCGCGGGTCGAGGATCGAGAGCACGCCGCGATCCGAGGCCGAGCGGATCAGGCGGCCGAGGCCCTGCTTCAGGGTGATGATCGCCTGCGGCACGCTGTACTCGTAGAAGCTCGATCCGCCCGCGTCCTCGATGAAACGCTGGCGCGCGGCGACGACCGGGTCGGTCGGCACGGCGAACGGCAGCTTGTCGATGATGACGCACGACAACTGCTCGCCGCGCACGTCCACGCCCTGCCAGAAGCTCGACGTGGCGAACAGCACCGCGCCCGGCGTCTGCCGGAATTTTTCCAGCAGGTACGACTTCGACGCGTCGCCCTGCACGAGGCACGGGAAGTCGACGCGCACTGCTACGCGCTCGTAGAGAGCGCGCATCCCGGCCGTGCTCGTCGAGAGGACGAAGGCGCGCCCGCGCGTCACTTCGAGGATGCGGACGACCTCGTCGGCCGCGGCTTCGCCGAACTGAGGCGAGCGCGGGTCGGGCATCCGCGGCGGCAGGTACAGCACGGCCTGCCGACCGTAGTCGTAGGCTTCGGGCGCGATCAGCTCCTCGGTCTTCTCCTCGTCCAAGCCCAGACGCTCGCGCACGAAGCGGAAGCTGCCGGCGCTGGCGAGCGTCGCCGACGTGAGCACGACCGTCTCGACGCGGTCGAACAGCTTGTCCTGCAACAAGGTCGAAACGTCGATGGGCGAGGCGCGCAGGAACGTCCCGCGCCCGCGCCGCTCCTGCCAGTAGACGAAACGCTTGTCGTCGCCCGCGACGATGAACTCCAGATTGAAGCGCAGCTCGCGCGCGCGCCTGATGACGTTCTCGATCTCCGGCGGCTGCTCGCGCAGGGCGTCCAACGTCGTCTCGACGCGGGCGAGCGCGCCGTCGAGCGCCAGATACGACTGGCCGAGCGCGGTCGGCTCTACGTCGCCCTGCCGGCTCTTCTGCGCGAACGTGCCGGGCAGGATGGGCGCGCGGCCCTCGTCGCCGCGGCCCGCCTGCTGGAAGCCGAGCCAGAAGTGGTCGGCGAAGCGCGCGACGCGCGCCGCGGCCTTCGTCAGCTCCCTGTTCGAGTCCGCGTTCGTGACGGGGAGGTTTTGCAGGTCGCGCAGCAGGTCTTCGATCTGGTAGCTCGACACCTGCGCGCCGAAGTACTCGGCGGCCACGTCCTCGATCTGGTGCGCCTCGTCGAAGATGACGGCCGAATAGTCGGGGATCACCTGCCCGTACTCGCCGCCCCGGAGCGCGAGGTCTGCGAAGAAGAGGTGGTGGTTGACGATGACGATGTCGGCGTCCTGCGCGCGCTGGCGCATCCGCGTGACGAAGCACGGGTCGTACTCCGGGCACTTCTGGCCGAGGCAGGTCTCGCTCCGCGCGTCGACGTGACGCCAGAAGGAGAGGTTTTCGGGAAGCTCCACGAGTTCGGCGCGGTCGCCCGTCGGCGAGTCGCGCGCCCAGCGGCGCACCGCGTCGAAGTAGTCGTCGTCGTCCAAGCCGTCGAGGATGGGCGACGTTTCGGCGCGCTTGATGCGCTGGAGGCAGGCGTAGTTCGCGCGCCCCTTCATGTAGGCGGCCGTGAATTTTTTCGGGAGCACGCGCTGGAGAAACGGGATGTCCTTCTCCATCAGCTGCTCCTGCAAGTTCTTCGTGCCCGTCGAGATGATGACGCGCGAGCCGCGCGCCGTCGCCGCCGCGATTGCCGGGACGAGGTAGGCGAGCGTCTTGCCCGTCCCCGTGCCGGCCTCGACGACGAGGTGGCGGCGCTCCTCGAAGGCGCGCAGGACGGCCCCGGCCATCTCGATCTGGCCCGGCCGGTACTCGTAGTCTGGGTGCGCGCGCTCGATCAAGCCGCCGCGCCCGAAAATCTCTTCCATAAGAATGCAGCCCTCGGCCGGTGAGGTGGAGAAGCCTCGCGTGCGCGTGCTGAAGCGTGATTATAACAGAGAAAAGGGGCGTCCGGCCCGCGCGCGGAAGCGCGTGAGCGGACGCCCGGCGAAGCTCTTTGCGCCGCGGCGGCGCGGGCGCGGGCGGGCTAGCGGAGCAGGTAGAAGAGGCGCTCGATGATCACGCCGTCGTCAACTTTGACGGGGCTGTCAACCATGACGCCGAAGGCGCGCACGCCGTTAAGGACGCGGTCGGCGAAGAGGCCGGCGAAGGGCGCGGCGCGGCCGTCCTCGTAAACTTTCGTCGCGGTGAGTCGCGCGCCGTCGAGGCGGAGATCGCGCAGGGCGACGGCGTGGCCTTCTTCGTAGAGCGTCGCCGTCAGTCGGCCCTCGGCGTCGGCGCGCACGTCGAGCCAGTGCGACTCTTCGACGCCGACGTAGCGGCCCGCGTAGCCGCGCGCGTCCTCCCTGACGACCGGCTCGAAACGCTTCTCCTTCTGCTTCCACTTCTTCTGCCCCGCCGCCGGGACGCACACGAGCAGCAGAACGACGGATGACAGCAACAGCAGCGACTTCTTCACGGCGGCAATCCTCCTGTTTGACCTGATGCCGGTGGGACGCGCGCGCCGCGCGTTTCGTCGCAAAAATCGTCGCAAAAAATCCGGCGCGGCCTTTCACACGGCCGCGCCGGGGTTGTTCGCCGTTTCGGTCTCGGCCGCAAGTTTAACTCACGCCGGGGCACTGCGCGCCGAGCGAAGTCAGCAGCGCGCAGAGTCGGTCGGCGAAGCGCTGGAGGTCGAAGTTCTGCGGGTCGTCGTGGCCGCCCGTGATCTGCGGGTGCTTGTCGAGGACGGCGTGGTAGGCCGGGATCATCCACGTCCCGCGCCGCACGCTCGCGGCGAGGTAGACGAGCGCGAGGCGGTCGAGGTGCGCGTCGGAGAAGCCGGGCACGGGCGCGATCTGATCGTTGCCCGCCGGCCCCTGCGGGTTGCTGCGGCGCGGCTGCACGTTCTCGACGTGGAGGAACAGGCCCTTCGAGCGCACGCCGATGACCCGCGACTCACGCCGGGTCGCGCGTAGGGCCGTGCCGAAAGTGCGTCCCGACGCGGTCGTCGAGCGGCCGTCGCGCGTGATGTAGAGGTGCGCTTCGGGCGCGTTGCGGTAGGTGGCCGGGTCGTTGACGCGCATCTGCCCGACGCGGAAGTCCGGGGCGTTGACGTTGGCCGGGAAGTCCGAGACGGTGAGCCGCAGGTTGGGCGAGCTGGTGTCGTGGATGACGAAGTAGGTGGCGAAGGGCGCGCTCGCGTTGTTGTCGTTGGCGCGCGAGAGCCGCGCGTCGAGCGAGCCGCCGAGTTCGGCCTCCGTGATGCCGCGCTCGGCGAGGAAGCGTCGCAGCGCCTCGCGCGTCACGGCGACGGGCTGGCCGACGAGGCTGTCGAGCGGTTCGGGCAGCTTCGCGAGCGGCGAGCCGACCGCGCCCCTGATGCGGACGGGGCTGAGCAGGCAGCGGGCCTGCTCCTGCGGCGTGCCGGCGAAGCTGAACGACGCGTTGTTAAAGACGCAGTGGGCCTGCTGCGCCGCGGCGGGCCGCGCTGAGGCGCAGACCACGACGAGCGCGACGAGCGCGCAGACAGAGAGTTTCGCGGGCGTGGGACTTCCGTCAGGACGCATGTGAATTCCTCCTGCTGTGGCGAGATGTCTGGCGTGCCGGGGCGGCGCGGGCGGCTGTCTTCAGTCGGCCCCCATGGCTTCGGCTTCGGGCAGAGGCTTCAGGCGCTTCGGGTAGAGCGGGAAGCGCGCGGAGAGTTCGGCCACGTCGAGTTTGACTTGGCGGCGCACCTCGTCCGACTGCGGCGCGTGGATGATCTCGGAGATTAGGCGCGCGACCACCCGCATCTCGTCTTCGCCCATGCCGCGCGTGGTGAGCGCGGGCGTGCCGAGGCGGATGCCGGAGGTGACGAAGGGCTTGTTGGTGTCGAACGGGATCGTGTTCTTGTTGACGGTGATGCCGGCCGCGTCGAGCGCCTTCTCGGCGTCCTTGCCCGTGATGCCACGGCCCCCGAGGAACACGTCGACGAGCAGCAGGTGGTTATCCGTCCCGCCCGAGACGATGCGCAGGCCGTGCGACTGCAACTCGGCGGCGAGCGCCTTCGCGTTGGCGAGAGTCCGGCGCTGGTACTCCCTAAAGTCCTCCCGCAAAGCCTCGCGGAACGCGACGGCCTTCGCCGCGATGATGTGGACGAGCGGGCCGCCCTGCACGCCGGGGAAGACTTTGCGATCAACCTCTTTCGCAACCGCGTTCTCCTCGCCCGCCTTGCACAGGATCAACCCGCCGCGCGGGCCGCGCAGGGTCTTGTGCGTCGTGGACGTGACGAAGTCGGCGTGCGGGACGGGCGACGGGTGGAGTCCGGCCGCGACGGGGCCGGCGATGTGCGCGATGTCGGCCATCAGCCGCGCGCCGACCGAGCGGGCGATCTCGCCCAGCCGCCCGAAGTCGATCGTGCGCGGGTAGGCCGACGCGCCGCAGACGATCATCCGTGGCCGGTGCTCCTCGGCCAGACGTTGCAGCACGTCGTAGTCGATCTGCTCCGTCTCGCGCGAGACGCCGTAGTCGGCGACCTTGTAGCTGAGGCCCGAAAAGTTCATCGGGTGGCCGTGCGTGAGGTGGCCGCCGTGCGAGAGGTTCATGCCGAGGATCGTGTCGCCGTAAGAGATCGCCGCGAGGTAGACGCTCATGTTGGCCTGCGCGCCCGAATGCGGCTGCACGTTGGCGTGCTCGGCCCCGAACAGCTCCTTCGCGCGATCAATCGCCGCCTGCTCGACCACGTCGGCGAACTCGCAGCCGCCGTAGTAGCGTTTGCGCGGGTAGCCCTCGGCGTACTTGTTCGTAAACACCGACCCCATCGCTTCGAGCACGGCTTCGCTGACGAAATTCTCCGAGGCGATGAGTTCCAGCCCGCCGGCCTGCCGCGCCACCTCGCGGTCGATGGCCTCCGAGATGAGCGGGTCAACTTCCGAGAGCGGCGCGTTCCTGAGGCGGTCGTCCATCGTCTCTCCTCCGTCCGTGACGATTTTTTTGCGGCTTTTGGCGGCGTGGATGTTACCTCACGCCCAAAACACACGCAATCAGACGGCCCGGCCGCGCGCCCCTCGGAAACTTTCGGAACTTCCGGGCCCGCCCGCCGTAATTATGACCGGAAACCAATTTCGGTCAGAAGTCAGGCCGAGGAAGGGTGGGGGCGAGATGGCGACGGCGGTCAGAGAGGAAGTGCGCGAGGCGATACTCGACGCGGCCGACCGGCTGCTGGCCCGCTACGGCTACCGCAAGATGACGGTCGAGGACATCGCGCGCGAGGCCGGCATCGGCAAAGGCTCGGTCTATCTACACTTTCCGAGCAAGGAGGAGGTCGTCCTCTCGCGCGTCGACCGCATGGTCGAGCGGCTCAAGGAGCGTTTGTGGGCCGTCGCGCGCTCGGACGCCGACGCCGCGATACGCCTCCGGCTGATGCTCCTGACTCGCGTCCTCTACCGCTTCGACAGCGTCCAGCACTACACGCAGAGCCTCGACGATCTGCTGGCCGCGCTGCGGCCCGGCCTGCTCGCGCGCCGCGTGCGCTACTTCGACGAGGAGGCGCAAATCTTCGCCCAGGTGCTCGGCGAAGGGCGCGACATCGGCGAGTTCGAGTTCTCGGACGCGCTGACGACCGCCTACGCGCTGCTGCACGCGACGAACTCCCTGCTCCCGTACAGCCTGAGCACGACCGAACTCGGCGAGCGCGAAGAGGTGAAGGAACGTGCGACGCAGGTCGCAGACCTCATCCTCCACGGCCTGCTCAAGAAGAAACCATAGAGGTTAGAGGTTAGAATTTGAGATTTCAGGTTCCAGATTTGAGATTTAACTAACCTCTGACCTCTAACCTCTAACCTCTGCTTTTATTTTCTTCCGCCCGCGCGGCGGACTTCGACAAGGAGAAGTTTCGGATGAAAAGACTTTCAGCGGCAGCCGCCCTCGCGGCCCTCTCGATCCTCTGCCTGCACGCGCTCGCCTCGGCGCAGCCCGGCCCGCCGCAGCAGCCCGATCTCACCATCGACGCCGAGACGCGCAAGCAGGTCATCGACAACGCGCTCAAGCGGCTCAACGCCGCCTACGTCTTCGCCGACGTGGCGCAGGCGATGGAGAAGGCGGTGCGCGACCGCGCCGCCAAAGGCGAGTACGATCAGATCACGAGCGCCCGCGCCTTCGCCGATAAGCTCACCGACGACCTGCAAGCCGTCAGCAAGGATAAGCACCTGCGCGTGCGCTACTCGCACCGGCCGATCCCGGAACGCCCGGCCGGGCCGCGCGAGCCGACGGCCGAGGAGCGCGAGGAGTACCGCCGCGAGCTGGCTTGGGGCAACCACGCCTTCGAGAAAGTCGAGCGGCTGCCCGGCAACATCGGCTACATCGAGTTCCGCGGCTTCACCGATCCCGAGTTCGGCGCCGAGACGGTCGCCGCCGCGATGAACTTCGTCGCCAACACCGACGCGCTCATCATCGACCTGCGCCGCAACGGCGGCGGCCGCCCCGACATGGTCGCGCTCATCTGCTCGTACCTGTTCGGCCCCGACCCCGTGCACCTCAACAGCCTCTACTGGCGCGAGGGCAACCGCACGGAGGAGTTCTGGACGCGCAAGGAAGTCGCGGGCAAGCGCTACCTCGGCAAGGACGTGTACGTCCTGACGAGCAACCGCACCTTCTCCGGCGCGGAGGAGTTCTCCTACAACCTGAAGAACCTGAAGCGCGCGACCATCGTCGGCGAGACGACCGGCGGCGGCGCGCACCCCGGCGGCATGAACCGCCTCCACGAGCACTTCGGGATGTTCGTCCCGACGGGCCGCGCCATCAGCCCTGTCACCAAGACCAACTGGGAAGGCACGGGCGTCAAGCCCGACGTGGAAGTGCCGGCCGCGCACGCCCTGCACGTCGCGCGCCTGTCGGCCCTGAAGAAGCAGCACGCGGGCGTCAAGGACGCCGACTTGAAGGGCGCGATCCAGATGGAGATCGACCGCGTCGAGAAGGAGCTGGCCGACCTCAAGGCGAAGGGCGAGACGGCCAAGTCGAAGTAGTCACAACGGGACTCGGGGGACTAGGGCGGCGGGAACGTCCGAGGACTCCGAACGAAGGGCGGGGCGTGACTGTCAGAGTCATCGCCCCGCCTTTTTCGTCCGTCACCTTTACGGGGGCTACAGGTCTTCGACCGCGCCGGCGAATCCGCGCAACTGCCGCTCCGGGAACTTGCGACGCCAGTTGCTCTCGAACACGTCCACCTCCGCGTCGGCGCGCAGGTCTTCGAGCGCCGCGCGGAACGCGCCGAGAATCTCCGCGCGCGCCCCCGCCGCCTCGAAGACCGTCCGGCTCGACGGCTCGTCGCGCCTGTGCGTCGCGTAGTGGACGACCGCGAGGCGCAGCCGGTCGCCTTCCGACTCGAAACGGAAATCCAGCTCGTCAGGCTCGCAGTTCCAGCGGACGACGGCCGCGCGCGT
>DATCVD010000261.1:0-7436 GCA_036567125.1 Pyrinomonadaceae bacterium
CGCGGCGGCGCGCGGGACGCTTCGGCGCGGGCTTGTCGGCCGGCACGCCGAGCGGCGACCACGAAGTGCCGCGGTCGGCCGAGAGGTAGAGGCCGAGGTTCGTCCCCAAGTAGATGACGTTGGCGTCGGCACGATCCTGAAGGATCGAATAGGCGATCAGGCGCGACGGCATGTTGCGCATCGAGGGCTGCCACGTCTCGCCGCCGTCGTTGCTGACGAAGAAGAAGCCGCCGCCGGTCGCCGTGTTGATCGTCGCGGCGTAGACGCGCCCCGCGCGCTCGCGGTCGGGCAGCAGGAAGTACGCGCGGCGGCCCGAGTAGCCCTCGTTCGAGGGGGCGAAGCTCTTGCCGCCGTCGCGCGAGATCATCACGCCGTAGTTGTTCGTGCCGATGTAGATGGTCTGCGGCTCTTTGGCGTGGACGGCGATGGCGTTGATCTCAAGCGTGCGCGAGGTGGTGAGCATCCACGAGTTGCCGCCGTCGGCCGAGCGCCAGAAGCCCTCGGTCGTGCCGGCGAAGATGACGTTCGAGTGGGCCGGGTGCTGGAGGATGTCGCGCGTGCGGCGCGACTGCGACGGGATGCCCTGCACCTTGCGCCAGAGCGCGCCGCCGTTCTTCGACTCGTAGATGCCCGAGCAGGCCGAGGCGATGACGTGGTCGGGGTTGCGCTGATCGATCTCGATGGCGAAGACGTCCGAGTCGTCGATCATGCCGGTCTTGATCGACTTCCAGCTGCGCCCGCCGTCCTCGGTCTTCCACGGCAGGTGCCACGTGCCGACGTAGATGTGATCGGCGTTTCGCGGATCGATGGCGAGCGACTCGATGTTGCGGATGTCGGGGTAGGCCGAAGTCTCGAACTGCTCCCACGTCTCGCCCGCGTCCTTCGAGCGATAGACGCCGCGGTTCGAGCCGGTGACGAGGATGTCGGGGTCGGAGGGCGACTGCGTGAGCGAGTGCAGCGCCTCGGTCTTGAGCTGCTGCGACTCGCGCCACGTCTGCCCGCCGTCGGTCGTCTTGAAGAAGCCGCCCGGCTGCTTGTGCTTGTGCGCGGCGACGAAGATGGTGTTCGGGTCGCGCGGGTCGATGATGATGTGATCGATGTAGAGGCCGGGGCGGTTGAAGTTGACGAGCCGCGCCCAAGTGCGCGCGCCGTCGCGCGACTCGTAGATCTGCCCGTCGATGGTGCCCATCAGGAGGTGCTGCGGGTCGTTCGGATCGAGCGTCAGCTCGCGCGCGTCGCCGCCCATCGGGCCGGAGACCGACCAACTCATCTGTCGCGCGGCCGCGTCCTGCGTCGTGTCGAGCGCGTGCGTGCCCGCGAGCGCGGGCGTGCCGTGCGAGAGCGTGAGCAGCGGCGCGGCGGCGAACGAGAGTGCGGCGAAGAGGATGGACAGTCTTTTAAGAGGTCTGATCATCGTCGTCCTTTATCGGCTCAGGAGGTTTTTTTCAGTCGCGGAACGTTTTTACGACTTGGGGGCGGCGGGGCGCGTCGCCCGCCGGCTCGGCCGCCGCAGCCCGGCGAACCGGGCAGAGTAGCCTAAAACTGTTTGATGCACAAAGGAAACTCGCGTTGTACACGAAGAAGCGGCCCCGTTTCACGGGAAGTCGGGTTTTACCCGGGCGGGTCTGCAGGCGGGGCGGGCGGCGGTGGCGGGCGTCGGGGCGGACTTTGAATAGCGAGGCGGGCGGCATCCCCGGAAGGAGCCGCCCGCCTCGTGTGTGGTCGCGCTAGTTTAACGGCGCGAGAGTTGTTGTCGAGACGTCACTCGTCGTCGTCACGCCTGCCTCGTCTTCGTCGCGTACTCCGTGGTCGTATTGTTTGAACCTCGGATGGATCGACGTTCGGCGATGCAGTGGGCGGCGTCGCGCCAGCCGGCACGACCCAGAGTTCCGTGGTGGCCTCTTCGCGGAAGCCGCCGTCGATGGTGACGAGACGCCCGGCGTCAACGCCACGGGTGTTGACGAGGTAGTCGCGGGCGAAGTCGGCGCGGCGCTGAGACTCGCCGGCCACGCCGCGGCGGCCGCCGTAGGCGACGATGTAGCCCTGCGCGCCCGGGTTCTCCTGCAACGCGTTGGCGAAGTTGTCGAGACGCGCCTTCACGTCGTTACGCGGGATGTTCCCGTAGGTGTCGAACTGGAACGGCGTCGGCGGGGGCGGAGGCGTCGGCGTCGGCGTCGGAATCTCAGGCGTCGGCGTCGCCGGGATCGGCGTCGGGACGGGGACGCAGTCGCAGGTGTCGACCGTCACGGTTGACGACGAGAAGGCGATGCAGCCGCAGCCGTCGTCGACTTCGACGTTGGCGGTGTAGGTGCCGGGCTGGACGCCCGACAGATCCCACGTCACGTTCGCGCCGTCGCCGGTGATGCGGCCGCCCGTCGTCGTCCACGTGTAGAGCAGCGTGTCGCCATCGGGGTCGGTCGCGTTGGCCGTCAGTTGCACCGAGGTCGAAGTCGGCGTGCAGTTCGGGTTCGGCTGCTGACCCTCGGGGCAGTTGGCCGGGAGCGTCACGCGCGACGTGGAGCTGGTGACGGAGACGGTCGGGGCTTGGTTCGGCAGTTCGGTCGGGGCGCGCTCGTTGCGGCGGCCGATGAAGAACTGGAAGCCGAAGCCGTGCGGGTCTTCCGACGGCGTGAAGCCGGGCGGGAAGCCGATGTCGTCGTTAAAGAGGCGGTCACCCTGCTGGTTCAGGTGCGCGCGGTACCACGCGCTGAAGCCGAGCCAGCGCGCCGGGAAGACGCGGATGCCGCCGAGGAAGTCCATCGGGTTGTTCGGGAACGCGTTCGGCGTGCGGCCGCCGACGTACCTCGTCCCCTTCAACTCGAGGATCGGCTGGAAACTGGAGTTGACGGGGAAATCGACGCCGACGCCCCAGACCAGTTCGTCGGGGCGGTCGAGCAGGATGGCGTCGCCGATGCCGAAGGCTTCAGACTTCGGGTTGCTGTTCAGGAAGTAGCCGATGTTGCCCGACAGGTTGACGCGCTTCGAGAGCCGGCCGTCGACGAAGCCGACGAGGCCGAAGTCGCCGATGCCGCCGCCGGGGCTCGAGCCGCGCTGGAGCTGGTTGAAGCCCTGCTGGTCGTCGGCCGAGTCCCAGTACCAGCGGTACATCGGGATGATGCCGACGCCGAGCGGGTTCTCCGGGTCGGTGAAGCGAATCTTCGCGCCGATGGTGTGCGTGCTGAACGACGACTCGCCGTAGAGCCGGTTGATGAACGGCGCGTCCGGCAGGTAGGCCGGCGCGGTGGTGAAGAGGTCGGGGACGATCAGTTCGTTGAACGTCAGGTTCGCCGGGATGCGGCGCTGCGTCAGCACGATGCCGGGCAGGATCGAGCCGACGGGCGAGCCGATGCCGGGGAAGTTCGACGCCGCGCCGAAGTTGCCCCCCCCGCCGTTCGCCGCGCCGAGCGTCGAGACGAACGGCGGCGCGGCAGCGGAGCCCGTCCCACCGGTGCCCGTCAGGCCGAAGTTCGGGCCGGGGCCGCCGACGAACGGGAACTGCACGAACGGCTGGTTGCCGGTCGGGCGGAAGATCGCATTCGTCGAGCCGACCACCAGCTGCGAGCCGCTGACGCGGATCGGCGCCTGAATGATGGCCGGGCCGCTCCGCAACCCGAGCGGGCCGAAGTTGCCGGTCGGCGCGTCTAGGGCGCGCAGGAACAACTGCGAGTTCGGCAGATAGAAACTCGACAGTTGCGCCGGGTTGTTGACCTTGACCCCGCGGTAGGCGTCCGTGTTGAAGAACAGCTCCAAGTGATCGCTCAGGCCGATCTGGAAGCTGACCGGGACTTCCGTGATGTCGACGTTTCCGGGGTCGCGGTCGAAGTTACTGTAGGCGAAGCTGAAGGTGAACTCGCCCTTCCGCAGCGTCTGGCCGTCGTAGACGGTGAACAGACCCGTAGGGCCGCCCGGGGTGCCGCCCGTGCCGACGGTCGGGGCGGTGTTCCGGGGATCGTCCGCCGGGCGCAGCGTCTGGGCCGACGCGGCGGCACAGAGCATCAACAAAGTGAGCATCAGAGCCGACGCTCTTCTCGCGAGTCTCATCGCATTCCTCCTGCGAAATGAGTAATGTAATTTTGCGGGAAGGGGCGACCGCAAACCCCCTTAGAGAACCCTCAACCGGGCACCGGCCCGGTTCGGCCTCGCGGGGGACGCGAACGCTCCAACTACAAGCGTACACCACACGTGTCAAAGAAACTGCTACCGCCCTCGATCTGTAACGCTTGCGTAGCTGGAGCGGAGCAGCGAGAGGAGCCGGACACTCTAGAGCGCCCGCAGGGTACTTAAACCTTACCTCTTCGCGCCTCTCAACTGTGTTCTGTTTGCGTTGCTGGCAGCGCTTCCCTGCTTATACGAAAACAGTCGTGGCGCTGTCAATGTTAGGGGCTTGCCAACTCGGGACGGCCCGAGAATTCAGACAATTCGACAGAGTGCCCTGAGTAGCAAATCCCGGCAGAGACTACTCCACCTCGACGCGGAAATCAAGACTTTTTCACCACTTAGCCCGAAAAAACCGGACACAAAATTGTCACGCGTAGATGCCGCGCATGCGCGTGTCGTAGGCCACGCGGTCGATGGCGAGCATGTAAGCGGCCGTCCGCGTATCGACGTTGTGGAGCTCGGAGTACTTGACCAACTCGTTAAAGCTGGCGACCATCACGTCTTGCAGGCGCTCGTTAACGACCTCCTCTTTCCAGAAGTAGCCCATCCTGTCCTGCACCCACTCGAAGTAGGAGACGGTCACGCCGCCGGCGTTCGCCAGAATGTCCGGGATGACGAAAATCCCTTTACTTTGAAGGATTGCGTCGGCCCCGGCGGTGGTCGGGCCGTTCGCCCCCTCGGCCAGCACCCGGCACTTGATCCGCTCGGCGTTGTCCGATCTGATCTGGTTCTCCGTGGCCGCCGGGACGAGCACGTCGCACTCGATTTCGAGCAAGTCCTCGTTCGAGACGTGCTCGACGTTCGGGAAATCCTCGAACGAGCGGGTCGCATAGAGGTGTTTGAGCGCGGCCGGGATGTCGATACCGTCGGGGTTGTAGATTCCGCCGTTGACGTCGGAGAGGGCGATCACCTTGTAGCCGGCCTCGTGCATGAGCTGCGCGCCGATGCCGCCGACGTTGCCCGAACCCTGCACGACGACGCGCGTCTGCGGCGGCGTCATCCCGAAACGCTTGATGGCCTCGTTGACGACGAAGAGGACGCCGCGCCCCGTGGCCTCGCGCCGCCCCTTCGAGCCGCCCAGCGCGACGGGCTTGCCCGTGACGACGGCATTGACGGTGTGGCGCGCGTGCATGGAATAGGTGTCCATGATCCACGCCATCGTCTGCTCGTTGGTGTTCATGTCGGGCGCGGGCACGTCCTTGTCCGGGCCGATGAAATCGATCAACTCGGCCGCGTAGCGGCGCGTCAGCCGCTCCAGCTCGCCGACCGACATCTGCTGCGGGTCGCACACCACGCCGCCCTTGCCGCCGCCGAACGGGACGTTGACGACCGCGCACTTCCAAGTCATCCACGCGGCGAGGGCGCGCACCTCGTCGAGCGTCACGTCGGGCGCGTAGCGGATGCCGCCTTTGGCGGGGCCGCGGGCGAAGTTGTGCTGGACGCGGTAGCCCTCGAAGACCTGTATGCGCCCCGAATCCATGCGGACGGGGATGTAGACCTTCAGCTCGCGGTTCGGCACGCGCAGGACGGCGTAGAGATCGTCTTCGAGCTTCAGCTTCTCGGCCGCGCGGTCGAAGCGCGACATCATCGCCTCGAACGGGTTGGTCTCCTTGTCCTCCTGCCGCAGTTCGTCTTCAATCATCGTTGCCATCACTCATCTCCATTCGCGTGAATCGTGAATCGTGAATCGTGAATCGAAGGGAGACGGTTTTTTTGTCGATTTACGATTTACGACTCACGATTGACGGCTTTTCAGTATCTCGTTCATCGCGCCGGCGCGGTAGCCGTGCAGGTCGAGCGCGACGTAGCGGAAGCCGAGGGCGCGGAAGCGGCGCGCGAGTTCGTCGGCCGTGCGGCGGTCGAGCGCGCGGTCGAGTTCGGCGGGCGCGACTTCGAGCCTGACCAGCTCGTCGTGGTGGCGGACGCGGAACTCGCGGAAGCCGAGGCTGCGCATGATATCTTCGCCGGTTTCGACCTCGCGCAGGCGTTTGATCGTGACCTGCGTGCCGTAGGCGATGCGCGAGGAGAGGCAGGGCGAGGCGGGCGCGTCCCACGTCGGCAGCCCGGCGCGGCGGCTGAGCGCGCGCACGTCCTCCTTCGTCATGCCGGCCTCGACGAGCGGGCTGCGAACCTCGTGCTCGGAGGCGGCGACGCGGCCCGGACGGTAGTCGCCCAGATCGTCCGTGGTCGAGCCGTCGACGACGAAAGCGAGGCCGCGCTCGGCGGCCAGCGGCGCGAGTTTCGAGTAGAGTTCCGACTTGCAGAAGTAGCAGCGGTTCGAGGGGTTGGCCGCGTAGTTGGGATCGGCCATCTCGTCCGTGCGGATGAACTCGTGGCGGAAGCCGAACTTTTCGGCGATCTCGGCGGCCTGATCGTGCAGGCGGCGGGCGAGGCTCGGCGAGTCTCCGGTCACGCAGAGGGCGCGCGGGCCGAGTTCCTCGGTCGCCACGAGCGCGAGGTAAGAGCTGTCAACGCCGCCGGAGTAGGCGACGAGGACGCCCCCCGCCTCGCGCAGCAGCGCGCGCAGCCGCGACTCTTTGCCCTCGGCCTCGCGCGAGACCGCCATCGGCTCGGACTCCCGACGCGCCACCTCTTCGACCGGCGAACTGCTCACAGACCTCTTCTCTCGCGCGGCGCGGATCGTAAAGTTAATGGCCGCGGGTGCTACCTGTTGCGGCGACGCGCCCCGGCTCGCAACGGCGGGCGCGCGAGCTTTGAATTTGAAAACTAGAGTGCGGCCGATGTTATCTCAGGCATCTTTGGGGCGCAACCCTTCATCGATCCGAAGGCGGCGCGCCGCCGAATCAGATCGGCTTGGACGGCCCGCGCGCGGGCGTGATATGCTCGGCCGCGCGAGCAGTCAGGCTGCCGGTCTCCCTTTCACTTTCAGTTCCAACAAAACCTTTCGGCGGCAGTTTTTTTGAATGCCTCGTAGCCTTCTCAACACGCTCCGCGCTTCCCTCGTCGCGCTCGCCCTCGTCTGCGCCTCGGCCGCGGCCGCCCCGGCGCAGACGGAAGACGAACTCGGCGAGGAGTCGGCCGACCCTGTCAAGCTCTTCGAGAAGGGGCAGGACGCGCACGCGAAGGGCGACTTGGCGACCGCGCTCGAATTCTACGAGCAGGCGCTCAAGCTGCGCCCCGAATTCCCCGAGGCGGAGTTTCAGCGCGGCTCGGCGCTCGCCGCGCTCGACCGCCTGCCCGAAGCCGAGAAGGCGCTGCGCCGCGCCGCGGAGTTGAAGAAGGACTGGCCGCTGCCGCACGCCGCGCTCGGCCTGCTG
>DATCVD010000262.1:0-6355 GCA_036567125.1 Pyrinomonadaceae bacterium
CGCGATGCACAAGGCGGGCGCGTCGCGGTTGAACGACGCGAAGAGTTGCTGCGCGTCCGGGGCCGCGTGCTGCGCGGCGGACGCTGCCTGCTGCGTCGCCGCGGCCAAGCCCGACAAGCAGTAAACCCAGACGCCGCCTACGCGGCCGGCTGACCGCCGGGCGCGATGGTCTCGGAAGAGGCAATCGCGCCCGGCGTCATACGCGGCGAAGCCTCCCGCTTCTACGCGGCGACGCTTCCCACTTTACGCACTAACAACCCCGCATTTTTTCTTCGCGCCTTTGCGCGAGTTGTTTCTTTCATGCGAGAGTCTTGCCGGGAAGGTCGAATCGTGACACGAAGATGAGAAAACCGCTGCTCGTCATCTGCCTGCTGCTTTGCGCGCCGCTCGCCGCCGCGGCGCAGCCGCAGCCCGTCAAACTCACGGGTCAAGTCGTCTGCTCCGACTGCTGGTTCGAGGCGAAGGATCGCGTCAAGACGCCTTACGGCACGGCGTCCGATCTCAAGTGCGCGGCCGACTGCGCCGCCAAAAACATCCCGGCCGCGCTCGCCGTCCGCGAGGGCGGCGGCTTCACGCTCTACGAACTCGAAGACGGCGGCTACCGGCGCGAGGGGCGCGGCTGGCTCGCCGTCATGTCCTCGATGGTCGAGGCCGACGGGACGGTCAGGCGCGACGGCGACAAGCGTTTCCTGAAGGTCAGCGCGCTGCGCGTCGTCGGCCCCTCGCCCGCCGCGCAGGCCGCGCCGAACGTCGTCGGCACGCAGCCCCGTCTCGCGTTGCGCGATCTCTCCGGCGTCGAGCAGAGCCTCGCGGCGCTGCGCGGCCGCGTCGTCGTGCTCAACTTCTGGGCGACGTGGTGCGAGCCGTGCCGGCGCGAGATGCCAGACCTCGCGTCGATTCAAAACGACTACGCCCCGCTCGGCGTGCAGGTCGTCGGCGCGTCGGCCGACGCGGCCGAGGATCGCGCGAAGGTCTTGCAGTTCATCAAAGAGACTAAGATCAACTTCCCCGTCTGGACGGGCGCGACCGCCCAACTGATGCCGCGCTTCGGCCTCGCGCCCGTGCTCCCCGGCACGGTCGTCCTCGACCGCGAGGGCCGCATCGTCTCGTCCACGAACGCCGTCGTCAAGGCGGACGAACTCCGCAAGCAGCTCGACTCGCTGCTCGCCGCGCCCGCGAAACAGACGGCCGAATCCTCCTCCGCGAAAGATCGTACAGAGCACGCGGACGAACACGGCCACGAGGATCACTCGGACGAACCCGGCGACGCCTCGACCGTGCCCTCCTGACCGCTTTGACCGGGCGAGGGCCGCGCCGTGAGCGGGGCAGGAAACACATCCGAAGACAAGTGGACGTTCGGCCTGCGCGTGCTGCCCGAACAGATTCCGCGCGCCCGCGTGCGCGCGACGCTGACCTACAAGTTCCACCCGCGGCTGACGGCCGGCGTCGAGTACAACCCGCTGGCCGACGAGGTCGGCGTCATCGGCAACCTGCTCGTCGTGACCGAGACCCGCCGCCGCCCCGCGCTGATGATCGGGACGAGCACCGACCGCATCGGCACGCCGTCGGGCCAAGCCTTCTACTTCACCTTCAGCAAGAACCTGCGGCGGGAGACGGGGCTGCCCGTCTCGCCCTACGTCGGCGCGGCCTACGGCACCTATGAGGATCGCCTGCGCCCCGTCGGCGGCGTCAACATCGATCTCGGCCGCGGCTTCTCCTCGCTCGTCACCTACAACGGCGTCCACGTCCATCCCATCGTCAACTACGCGCGCGACCGGCACGTCTTCTCGCTCGTCCTCGTGCGGGGCCGCGAGCCGGGCGTGAGCTACAGCGTCACGTTCTAGGTTCGGCCCGCCGGCCGAAAAGTTGTAAGATAGCCCTTGCCCAAACTCCCCTTCGGCTTTTCGTGTCAGAGACAATTACAAGGGAGGGGTTTGCGATGAGACTGAAATCCTACGACCGTTTGGTGAGGTGCGCGCTCGCGCTCGCGCTGCTGTCGAGTGTGCCGGTCGGCGCGGCGGCGCAGCAGAAGCCGTCGGACGCGGCGAAGGAGCAGGCCGAGGCGCGCAAGCAGGCGGAGAAGGCGGCGAAAGTATTCCGCGAGATCATGTCCGTGCCGGACAAGGCGATCCCGCGCGAGCTGCTTCAGAACGCGGAGGCGGTGGCCGTCTTCCCCGACGTGATCAAGGCCGGCGTGATACTCGTCGGCGGGCGCGGCGGGCGCGGGGTCATCAGCCGGCGCATCCGCGGCGGTTGGAGCGCGCCCGCGTTCTTCAAGATCGGCGGCGGCAGCTTCGGCCCGCAGATCGGCGCGTCCTCGACCGACTTCGTGCTGATCTTCATGAACGAGGCCGGCGTCAAGGGCCTGCTCGAAGACAAGCTCGAACTCGGCGGCGAGGTGAGCGTCGCCGCCGGCCCCTTCGGCCGCGCGACCGGCGCTTCGACGAACGCCACGCTCGACGCCGGCATCCTCACCTACTCGCGCAGCAAGGGCGTCTTCGTCGGCGCGGAGCTGAAGGGCGTCGTCATCGACCCGGACAACAAGCGCAACGAGGCGGTGTACGGCCTGACGGCGCGCGACCTGCTCGTCGGCGTCGAGGTCAAGCGGCCGATCCCCTCGGCCGTCCGCTCGCTCACGCTCCAACTGGCGCGCTACTCAAGGAAGTAAACGCGGGGCGCGGGGCGCGGGGCGACGAACTGAAATCAGTTGTCTTCAGTTCGTCGCCCCGCGTTCGTCGTCTCTTCTTATCTTTCTTGACGCTGTTCGCGCGCGGGGAATAGAATCCGAGTTGCCCCCCGGCAAAGTGTTTGCGGCCCGCGCGCGACTAAAGCGCGCCGACTCCCGAGGACTCCCGACCATGCAACCCCGCACCCAACGCCAGAAAGAGATTTTCGACTACATCCGGCGCTTCATCGACCGCCACGGCTACGAGCCTTCGTACGCGCAGATCGCGCGCCACTTCGGCATCTCGTCGAAGGCGACCATCGCCAAGCACATCGAGGCGCTCGAAAAGCGCGGCCTCATCGCGCGCCGGCACGCCAACGGCTCCTTCGCCTTGAACGTCAACGTCGAGGACGCGCCCGCCGGGGGGACGTGCGAAGTCCCGCTGCTCGGCCGCGTCGCGGCGGGCCAGCCCATCGACGCGGTCGACGAGTCGGGCGACTCCATCGCCGTCCCGCGGTTCCTGCTGGGCCGGACGCGCCCCGAACAGATTTACGCCCTGAAAGTTTCGGGCGACTCGATGATCGACGAGCACATCTGCGACGGCGACATCGCCTTGATCGAGAACCGCGTCGAGGCGCGCGACGGCGAGATCGTCGTCGCGCTCGTCGAGGGCGCGCGCGCCACGCTCAAGCGGCTCTTCCGCTACGGGCGCGAGATCGAACTCCGCCCCGCCAACTCGCAGCTCAAGCCCATCCGCCTGCCCGCCACGCAGGTGCAGGTGCAGGGCATCTTCCGCGGCCTGCTGCGCCCGGCGATCTGAAGACGGGAGTTAGGGGCTAGGAGTTAGGATTTAGGATTCGGGGGAAAGAAGAAGCCAGAATGACCGCGGCCGAGTGGCCCGTCATTCTGGGGATTGCCTAAATCAGGCATGATGATGGTATAAGCCTTGACATGCATCAATGTCCTTATTGCCGCAGCGCCGAGCGGCAGGTCAGGTCAGGCTTCAACCGCACCGGCAGCCAGCGCCTTCAGTGTCAGTCATGCCGCCGCCAGTACACGCCGCGCCCGAACCCGCTCGGCTACGACAACAAGACGAGGGAGGCCGCGCTCAAGCTCTACCTCGAAGGCAACGGCCTGCGCCGCATCGGGCGGCTGCTCTCGGTCAACCACCAGTCGGTCGCCAACTGGGTCAACTCAGCTCACACGCGACTCCGGGCCAAGAAGGGTAACGTGCCCGCCTCGGAGGCGACCGGCACGCTGGAGATGGACGAGTTGTTCACCTTCGTCGGGGCGAAAAAAAGCCCGCCTATATCGTCACGCTCGTCGAGAGGGAGTCGCGCCGCGTCGTCGCGCACGCGGTCTGCGCGGAGCGGACGCCGGAGCTGATGCAGTCGGTTGTTGACTCGGCCCCGCACGCCGCGCGCTACTACTCCGACGCCTTCAACACCTACCGCGAGCTGTGCTGGTGGGGCGAGCACACCGCGATGTACGACAAGTCACAGACCTACTCGGTGGAAGGCGATAACGCCGAACTGCGGCATTACCTCGCGCGGCTCACCCGGCGCTCGCGCTGCTTCTCGAAGTGCATCCATGCTCTGCGTCGGGCGGTCGAGCTGTTCGTCTGGTGCTGGAACCAGCGCCAGAGCCATAAGCAACAGCACCCGCGCTATCCGAGCCACGTCATCGACTTCGTCTCATGTCTGATTTAGTCACTCCCTCATTCTGGCTTCTGAATTCCGACCCCTAGCTCCTAACTCCTAACTCCCGTCCCTTTTTCCTCAGGCCGTGACGGCCGCGCCGGTCGTGGGCTTCGCCGCCTCGGTCTTCTTGCCGCCGAGGCGCGCGTGGTAGAGGTCTGCGACCTGCTGCTCCTGCTTCGCCATCGTGACTTCCATCTCGTCGAAGATGGCCGTGGTCGTCGGGTCGGTCAACTGCGTCGTCAGGTTGAAAGTGTCGACGACGCCGGTCTGCAAGTCGCCCATCGCGCGCTGCAACAGGGCCACGTCGTTGCTCGACTGAATCCAGCTCTTGAGCGTGGCCCACGCGCCGGAGCCGGCGGCCTGCAAGCCCTCCTTCTCGCCGAGCGCGGCCAGCCGCGCTTCGAGCAGCGCGACGTGGCGGCGCTTGCTTTCGGCGACCTCGTTGAAGAGTGACTTCAACCCCGCGTCGGTCGCCTTCTCGGCGTAGTGCTCGAAGGCCGTCAGGGCGTAACGCTCGCCGCGGATCGCGGTGTTGACCGCGTCGGCGATCTCGGCCTGCGTCGAGCCGCCCCAGTCCTGTGCCAGCTGCCACCAGTCGGCGGCGAGGTCGTCTTCGGAGTAGAGCGACTTGCCTTCGAGCTTCAGGCCGAGGCGGCGCAGGATCGCGGTTGTAAAGATCGGCAGGTCGGCCGGGCGGCGCGAGGTGACGAGGTTGCCGTCCTCGACCACGGGCGCGTTCTCGTAGCGCGCGCCCGCGTTCTCCATGTCCTTGCGGATCGCGCGGTAGCCGGTGGCGCGCTTGCCGTTCAAGAGTTCGCCCTCGATGAGCACCTGCGGGCCGTGGCAGACGGCGGCGACGAGCAGCCCGCGCTCGACCGCGTCCTGCACGAAGCGGACGGTCTTCATGTTCGTGCGCATCTTGTCGGGGGCCATGCCGCCGGGGATGACGACGGCGTCGAAGTCCTCGGCGAGCGCGTCCGTCGTGGTCGCGTCGGCCTTCATCGAGAGCTTCAACTGCTTGCCCTGATAAGTCTCGTTGACGCGCGAGCCGAGCACGGTCACCTCCGCGCCGGCCGCTTGCAGCGCCTTGTAAGGGATGTTGAACTCGCTGTCCTCGACGTGCTGCTCGATGAGAATCGCAACCCGCTTCGGCCTCTCCGCACCCGTAGTAGACATCTCGAAACACCTCCTCCGTCGAAAAACTTCAGACCCCAAAATTCACCGCCGCCCGCGCAGACGTTGACGCGGGAAAAGGGGCAAGCCGTGTGCCAGCGCGAACCATCCCGCGCGCGGGCGGCGGGGGCTTGGCGGGCCGCGCCGCCGCGCAAAAACCCGTACAGCGCGCCCGCGCCGATGTCCGCTTCTGTTACTCGCGCGGGGCGGGGGCCGGGGGCGAAAAAGTGACGTTGACTCATCCCGCGCGCGCGGCTAGACTGCCCTTAAGTTTTTCAACGCAGTACAAAAGAGCACCGCGGCCGGCGCGCGGAAACGAAAACGGCCACCCGTTTCGAGTGGCCGTCGCTTGGAATTTATGGAGCCACCTTCCGGACTCGAACCGGAGACCTACTGATTACGAATCAGTCGCTCTACCAACTGAGCTAAGGTGGCTTTGCCGCGAAAGCGAAGCGCAAGAATAAAGACCGCGCGCGCGCGCTGTCAAGCGGGGAAGCCGCGGCGATAGGGAGGACAGGGAGAGATGCCGAAAGACCCGTGGAAGAACCAGCCGAACTACAAGATCGGCGGCGGCCAGTTGAACGAGTACGACTTCAACCAGTCGCACGGCGAGTTGTCGAAGGAGGAGGCCGACCCGTTCGCGCAGCAGGGGTTGGAGAACCCGGCGCAGGGCGAGGGGGAGGCGGCCCCGCAGTCGCCGCAGGAGGCCGAGGCCGAGCGCATCCGGCAGGTGATCGAGACGGCGCACGAGAAGGCGCAGCGCGGGCGCAAGGGCGGGACGGCGACGGTCAGCGGCGTGCAGCCCGCCGAGGGCGGC
>DATCVD010000263.1:0-2929 GCA_036567125.1 Pyrinomonadaceae bacterium
CGGAAGCCGAGATCGGTCGCCGAGACGCAGCGCCCGCCGTCGCCGACGCCCGCAACCTCCATCAGCGCGCGCAGGCCCGGGTTCGTCGCCCGCGGCAAGTCGGCCAAGCCCAGCGAGACGATGGCGCGGTTCTCGCCGACGAGCGGGGCCATGTCGGCCACCGTCCCGATGGCGACGACTTTGAGAAAACCGCGCGCGAGGTTTTCACGCCCGCGCTCGCGCAAGAGCGCGTGCGCGAGTTTGAAGGCGACGCCGACGCCCGCGAGATTTTTATCCGGGTACTTGCAGCCGCGCTGGTTGGCGTTCAGGACGGCGAAGGCCGGCGGCGATCCCTCGTCGTCGTCGGGCAGGTGGTGATCCGTGACGATCACGTCGAGGCCGTTCGCGCGCGCCCACTGCAAGGGTTCGTGCGCGCGGATGCCGCAATCGACGCTGATGACGAGCGAGAAGCCCTCGGCGCGCGCGCGCTCCAACACGTCCTGCCGGATGCCGTAGCCTTCGGTGAAGCGGTGCGGGACGTGGTAGGAGGTCTGCGCGCCGAGCAGTTGGAGCGCGCGGCGCAGGACGACCGTGCCGGTCGTCCCGTCAACGTCGTAGTCGCCGTAGACGAGGACGCGCTCGCCCGCGTCCACCGCGCGCAGCACGCGCGCGACGGCGTCCGACATGCCGAGCATGAGCGCCGGGTCGTGGAGTTGATCGAGCGCGGGGTTGAGCAGGCGCGCGGCCTCGCGCTCGTCGCCGATGCCGCGCGAGACGAGGATGCCGGCCGCCGTCCGGGAAAGGTGGAGCGCGTCTGAGAGGGCGAGGGCGCGCGCCGGCTCGGGGCCGCGGACGCGCCACTCCTTTGTGGCTGCGGCGCGCATCCTCACTCGGCGAACCAGCCGTTCGGGTCGAGCAGCTTGACGCCGATGCGCTGCTTGCCGTCTTCCTCGTCCGTCCAGACGCCGTTGACCTCGGCGTCGAGCTGGTGGCCGAAGGGCGGGGTGAGGCGCACCGTCGCGCCGTGGCGGACGGGCGCGTCCGTGATGATCGTCGCGCCGCCGCGCGAGACCTTGACGGCGACGCCGCGCGTCTCGAACCGCCGGCCGGCCGCGCCCTCGCCTTCGATGCTGACGGCGAAGCTGACGGGGACGCGCGGGCTGCGCGGCCGCTGCGTGCGCTCGTCGCCGGCCGCCGTCGTGATTGTTTCGTCGCTCATAGGGGGGTTGTTAACCGCCTTCATGAAAATCTCTGACGCGCGAGAGGAGGGGCGGAAGAATCAGTGTAACCGAAACGGCGCGGGCCGCGCGAGCCTTGCGTGAGGCGCGGCCGCGGGGAACGGAAAATGTCGCGCCTTAAACCGGCTTGAGCTGGCCGGCGGCGAGCAGCGCGAGGATGGCGAGGCCGACGACGACGCGGTAGGCGATGAAGGCGAAGGTCGAGCGGCGGCGCAGGAAACTGAGCAGGAACCAGATCGAGAGGTAGCCGACCACGCCCGCCGCGACGGTCGCCACGGCGAGCGGGAGCGCGCTCCCGGCCGGCAACTTTTCCACCGCCTCGCCGAGTTCGAGCAGGCCGCTGGCGCTAATCGCCGGGATCGAGAGCAGGAACGAGAAGCGCGCGGCCGTCTCGCGCGTCTCGCCCGCGAAGAGCCCGCCCATGATGGTCGAGCCGGAGCGCGACGCGCCGGGCAGCAGCGACAAGACCTGCGCGAAGCCGACGAAGGCCGCGTCGCGCAGCCCCAGCTCCGACATCTCGCGGCGGCGCGCGCCCACCTTTTCGGCGACCGCGAGCAGCAGGCCGACGGCGATCATCATCGTCGCGATGACCCACAGGTTTTTGGTGAACGTCCCCTCGATCTCGTCCTTGAAGACGAGGCCGACGACGCCGATGGGCAGCGAGCCGAGGAAGACGAGCCAGCCGAGCCGCGCCTCGTCCGAGAGCGCCGCCCAAGCGCGCGCCACCCAACCGCCTTCGCCGCCCCCCTGCCCGCCCGCCGCGCCTCCGCCCCGCAGCAGCGCGACGTGATCGCGGACGAAGGCCGACGTGATCGACCAGATGTCGCGCGCGAAATAGACGAAGACGGCGAGGAGCGTCCCCAGCTGCACGACGGCAATCGTCGCGGTCGTCTGCTCGGCCTGAAGTTCCGCGCCCGACGTGCCGTACAGCCCCAGCGCCTTCGACGCGAAGATCAGGTGGGCCGTCGAGCTGACCGGGATGAACTCCGTCAGCCCCTGTACGATGCCGATGATGAGAGCCTGAAAGAAAGTCATAAGGAAGCCGTTAGCGATTAGCTGTTAGCTGTTAGCAAAAAGAATCCGCGGGCCGCCGCCGTCAGTCCGCCTTCGTTTTGGCCGCCGGCCGGCGGCGGACGCCGGCACGAAGGGGCGTTCATTCGCGCATCCGCACGCGCGCGAGGATTCGCTCGCGGACTGAGTTCGGGAGGCCGTTAGCGACGCGGGCGATGAGCGCGAGCTGCCACGGGAAGGCGTAAGTAGCGCGCCGCCGCTCGACGGCGCGGACGATCCGCTCGGCCGCCGGCCCGACCTCCATCAGGAACGGCATCCGCCGCTCGCGCCCCGCCGTCAGCGGCGTCTTGATGAAGCCGGGGTGGATCGTCGTCACGCGGACGCCGCTCCCGCGCAGCTCGACCCGCAGACTCTGGAACAGCGTCGAGAGCGCGGCCTTGCTCGCGCAGTACGCGCCCGACGCGGGCAGCCCCTGAAAGCCGGCGATGCTGGAGATGCCGACGACGTGGCCTTCGCCGCGCGCGAGCATCCCCGGCAGCACGGCCGCGACCGAGTTCATCACGCCGACGACGTTCGTCTCGAAGACTTCGGTCGCGCGGTCTAGCGGGAACTCCCGCGCGCTCGTCCGCCCGCCGCCCACGCCCGCGTTCGCCACGAGCACGTCCACGCGCCCCCACTCGCGCTCGACCAGCCCGACCGCC
>DATCVD010000264.1:0-2797 GCA_036567125.1 Pyrinomonadaceae bacterium
GACCTGCGCGTCGCGCTCGTGATGCACGCGACGAAGCGCGCCCGCGCCGAGGCCGAGCGAGCCCTCGCCGGGTCGCGCGGCGTCGTCCGGCAGGCCATCGAGTCGCTGTCGCGCGGCTAGTGATTTCGTCAGACGGCCCCAGTTTCGGGCCGCCGGAATTTTAAGAGCAAGCGCGCGAGTCCGCGCCCCCGGAGTGGTGGATCAGCCGACAAGAGAAACCGCCGACGAGTCGAACGTCCCGGACGGTCTGCGCCGTCTTCACCCCGCGCTGCGCGGCGCGCGCGCCGTGCTCTTCGATGTGGGCGGGACGCTGACGCACCCCGACTGGCAGCGGCTCGCCGCGCTCGCGCGCGCGGAGGCGGGCCGCGAGTTCGACTGCGGTGAGCTGGATCGCGTCTTCAAGGACGGTCTGCGCGAGGTGGACGCGTGCCTCAAGGGGAACGTCGCGCCGCCCTTCGACACCTCGCGCCGCAACTGGACTTTCGCGCGCATGTTCGCCGGCCTCGGCATCGGTGACGACGCGTGCGAGCGCCTGCGCGAGCGCCTCGACGCCGTGCACGAAGAGCGCCACCTCTGGTGCGGCGTCGACCCGGACGCCGCGCGCGTGCTCGACGCGATTCAGGCCGCGGGGCTGAGGACGGCGGCGATCTCGAACACCGAGGACGGCCGCCTCGAAGAGTTGATGCGCCTCGTGGGGCTGGCCGACCGCTTCGACTTCATGCTCGACTCTTTCGTCCTCGGCGTGCGCAAGCCCGACCCCGCGATCTTCCGCCTCGCGCTCGAACGCCTCGGCCTGCGGCCGCGGGACGCCGTCTACGTCGGCGACTCCTACGGCCACGACGCGCTGCCCGCGCTCGCGCTCGGACTCGGCGCGGTGCTCGTCGATCCGCTCGGCCTGCACCCGGAGAGCGCCTGCCCGCGCGTCCGCTCGCTCGGGGAGCTGGTCGCGGACGACGGGGCTGCGACGGGCCGGCCCGGTGTTGTATGATTGCGCCCACACGAACGGCAAAAGATTTTCTTCCCGCGCTTTTTTAAGTTCGCTTTCGTCCGCACGGTCTGCCGCCCTGTTCGTAAAAGCTCGTCTGCCGCCGGCCGCGCCTCGCGCGGCCTCGCACGCGCCGGCTGACGTGGGAACGCGATGCGCTGGCTCGATCTCGTCATCATCTTCGGCTACCTCGGCGGCATCACGCTCTTCGGCGTGTGGTTCTCGCGCAAGCAGCGGACGACGCGCGACTATTTTCTGGGCGACCGCAACGTCCCGTGGTGGGCCATCGCCGCCTCCATCGTCGCCACCGAGACCTCGACCATCACCTTCATCAGCGTGCCCGGCGTCGCCTTCGCGCGCGGCGGCAACTTCCAGTTCCTCCAGCTCGTCTTCGGCTACATGCTGGGGCGCGTCGTCATCTCGCTCCTCTTCATCCCGTCCTACTTCCGCGGCGAGCTGCTGACCGTCTACCAGCTCTTGGAGCGCCGCTTCGGGCTGCGAATCAAGATGCTCGCGGCGTCGCTGTTCGTCGTGATGCGGAACATCGCCGACGGCGTGCGGCTGCTGCTCACGGCCATCGTGCTCGCGGCCGTCTACACGACGTTCCAGCCCGCGGCCTCGGCCGCGACGATCACGGTCTGGTCGGTCGTGCTCTTGGGCGCGGTGATGATCGTCTTCACCTACTTCGGCGGGATGGAGGCGATCATCTGGATCGAGGTCGTGCAGCTCGGCATCTACGTCGCGGGCGCGCTCGCCGCCGCGCTCGTCCTCGTCTCGCTGATCGGCGGCGGCTTCTCCGGCGCGGCCGCGCTCGGCTCGCAGTTCGACAAGTTCGACGTGGTCGATCTCGGCCTGCGCCAGACCGCCTACTCGTTCGGCGTCCCGTTCTCGGCGCAGAGATTCACTTTCCATCTGCCCGTCGATCTGACGAAGACCTACACGCTCTGGGCCGGACTCATCGGCGGGTGCTTCCTGACGATGAGCACGCACGGGACGGATCAGTACCTCGTGCAGCGCTACCTCTGCACGGACAGGCCGCGCCGCGCGGCGGCGGCGCTGCTGTCGAGCGGCGCGGTGGTGCTCGCGCAGTTCGTCGGCTTCCTCCTGATCGGCGTGCTGCTGTTCGCCTTCTACCAGCCGCACGCCGACGCCTCTTACGCCAACTTCGCGGAGGCCTGCGCGCGCGCCCGCCCCGACTCGGCGGCGCGCTGCCTCTCCGACCCGGCCTTCGCGCAGGCCGCGAGCGCCAGCTTCCCGTTCGCGGGCGGCGACCGCGTCTTCCCCGATTTCATCACGCGCCACCTGCCGTCGGGCCTGTCGGGGCTGGTCGTCGCGGCCATCTTCGCCGCGGCGCTCTCGTCGTCGCTGAACTCGATTGCGGCGACGGCGGTCAACGATCTCTACAAGCCCTTCGCGCCGCCGACCGCGCGGCGCGACGACCGGCACTACCTGCGCGTCTCGCACTGGCTGACGCTCGTGTGGGGCGTCGTGCAGATCGGCCTCGCCCTGCTGTTCATGCGCTCGGCCCGCTCGGCGCTCGACAACGCATTGTCGGTCGCGTCGCTCTTTAACGGCCCCGTGCTCGGCGTCTTCCTCGTCGGCACGTTCCTGCGGCGCGCGGGCGAGCCGCCCGCACTCGTCGGGATGGTGGCGAGCATGGTCGTCATGCTCTACGTTTGGTGGAAGACGCCGATCGCGTGGACGTGGTACGTGCTCATCGGCAGCGCGGTCACGTTTCTGGTCGCGCTCGCGGTCGCGCCCGCGTTCCGGCCCGCGCCGGCCGAGCGGCAGGACGAACTCGCGCCCGCGGGC
>DATCVD010000265.1:0-2869 GCA_036567125.1 Pyrinomonadaceae bacterium
GTCCGCCCGCCGTGGGTCGTCGTGCCCCAGACGGCCTCCGACTCGACCACCGTCGCCGCCGCGGCGACCCAGCGGCCGACGGCGCGCTTCCGCTTCGCGGCCACGACGAAAAAGATGGCCCACATCGCCGCGCCCAACGCGAGCAGCGCGCCGAAGAAATGAAAGGGCGTCAGATTCGACATCACGAGACGAACTCGCAACGCGCTCAGTCGGCATCGGGCGGCCCGCCGCGCGGCCGAACCCCGGCATATTCGATCCAGTCGCCCGACGCGATTAACTTGCGGCGGGCGTAAAACTCAGCAGACTGTTCGGGGACGTAAACCCAGCACGCGCGGCGGCCGGCGTCGAGCGAGACTTCGACCTCCCTGCGCCGGTAGTCGTCCGCCGCTTCGATGCCGTCCATCTCGACGAGCGTCGCTTCGTCAACTTCATACACCTCGCCCGCGACCGTCGAGTCCGTTCCGCCGAGCAGCAGCGCCGGGTGCGCGCCCAGATCGTAGAGTCGGCCGCCGACGCCCGCGCGGCCGACAAACTCCGCGCCGGGGAACACGTCCGGCATCGCGCGCAAGCCGCCCCGCCTCAACGTGCCGTAAACGAAAACGAGGTGCCTACCCACCCGGCCCCACCTCTCGGCGCTCAAACCCGACGCCAGAATCAAACGCATCCGCGCGCGCGGCATTTTACCCGAACGCGGGGAGAATGATGAGAGGCGCGCCGGGCGGGCGGCGGGCCGGACGAGCGGTCGGGGGTGGCTTCGAGCGGGCCTGTCATGCCCGTCATCGCGGCGATCTAAACAACGCGGCGGCAGGAAAAATATTGATAGCGAAAGCGCCGCGCGATCCCGACGGGGATCGCGCGGCGCTGTGGCGTGGCGTGCGGTCGGGGCGAAGCCGCCCGGCGCGCGTTTACTTGAGCGCGACGAGTTCGTTGATGCGGGAGCGGACGGCGGCCGCGAGGAGCTTGACCTCGTCGGGGGTGTAGTTGGCGGCGCGGAAGGCGTCGGCGATCTGCTCGTCGGAGAGTTTGGCGAGCTGCGTGCCGAGCCAGCGCGCGTCCTCGACCGAGATGTCGCGCATGAGCTTCGAGTTCTTGCCCTCGTAGTCGATCACGATCTTGCCGCCCTCGACGCCCGTGATGAACTTGTCGTTCACGAAGTCGGCCGGCTCGTTGCGCGTGCCGCGCACCTGCCGGAGCCACGAGCTGACGCCGCCGGGCGAGTCGGTCTTGCCGAAGGTCGCGCCGAGGTCGCTGATGACGTAGCGCAACTCGCCGGGCGCGCCGTCCGCGCCGGGCACGTAGATGATCTTGTTGTTGTCGTCCTTCATGTCCCAGTTCTCAAGCAGGCCCATCAGCGCCTTCAGGCCCTGCAACTCGCGCTTCCCCGCGAACGGGTTCTGCGCCCACTTCCAGATTTCGAGCCGGTCGTAGCCTTCGGGCCGCGCCTCGAAGCGGACGTTCTCGAACGTGCCCTTGCCCTCGATGGTGGCGCTCGGCGCGAGGTACGTGATCTCGGCCTGATAGCCGGCGGCCCACACCAAGCGCGACGCGGCGGCCTCGCTCTGCGCCTCCTTGCCGATCTTGGCGACCCACGTGCGGCCGGCCGCGTCTTTGACGCGGTACTTCTTCGAGTAGCCGCCGGTCTCCTCGCGGATGAAAGTGAGCTTGGAGATGTCGGGGCGCATCTCCGCGCCGCCGGGGCCGTCGAGCAGGTTGAGCGAGGAGACGTCCGCGTGCTCGCGCCAGAGGACGGGCGTGCCCGTCGGGGGTTGCTTCTTCTTCTTGTCGTCCTTTTGGCCGAGCGCCGCGTTCGCGGGGACGAGCGCGAGGACGCAGGCCAGTGCGATCAGCTTGCCGACTTTAAACTGACTCAACATGATTTCACCTTTCCGTTAGCCGAGTGAATTTGAAACGCGCGCCGCCGGGGAGGGCGGCCGCGTTGATAATGCCGCAAGGGATCGGCGCGGCTCAAGTCCGCGCGCGGCGAAATCGTCGCGCGCCGGTTCGCGCCGCGCCAGACCGCGCCAGACGTTCGAGTTCGACTTCGGCCGCGACGTGGCCGAAGCCAGTCCACTGCGGGCCGGCGACGACGCGGCGGAAGGTTTCAAACGCCTCGGCGCGCCGGCCGTTGTAGAGGTGCCAGTTGCCGACGCCGTAGCCGACCGTCCCGTTCGAGAGCGCGCTCGTTTCGCCCTGCGGGCCTTCGCCGAGCACGGCGTCCGCCGTCAGCTCGCCCTTGTACATCAGGAGCAGCCGGTGGTAGTCGCGGTTCTCGACGATGTCCATCTCCGGGGTGATGGGCGCGAGCAGTTCCGTTGCTTCGCGCGCGCGGTTGAGGCGGCGCAGCGTCATGTAGAGCCAGTGCGAGGTGGCGACGAGCATGTCCGGGTTCCGCGAGACCTTCATGCACTCGCGGTAGGCCGCGAGCGCGCCGCGGAAGTCGCCTTGCAGGTAGCGCGCGAGGCCGAGGTGATACCAGATGTTCGACTTGAGGGTGCTCGTCGGCTGGTTGCGCGCGTTCGGCAGCCCGTCGGGTTCGACCTCGTCGGGGCGGCCGGCGACGAGCCGCGCGGCGCGGGCGAGGTCGCGCTCGGCCAGACGGAACTCGCGGACGGTGATGTAGCGGTGGCCGCGGTGGCGCAGGAAGCGCGCGTCGCGCGGGTGGTGGCGCAGACCTTCGGTGTAGATGCCGATTGACTCGCGGAAGCGGCCGAGGTAGGCGGTGCGTCGGCCGAGCCAGACGAGCGCGTCGGCGTCGCGGGGTTTAGGCCGGTGGGCTTCGCGCGCCTCCGCGAGTTTCGCCTCCAGCTCGCGCCGCGCTTCCGCCGAGATCGGCGGCGGCGTGCGCTCGAAGACTTTCCGCACGTGGCGC
>DATCVD010000266.1:0-4701 GCA_036567125.1 Pyrinomonadaceae bacterium
GGCGTCGTGAGGAATCCGAACGACGCGCCCCCGCCCGCGCCCGCGCGCGGCGCAGTACATTCGGCCGAGATCGAGTACGCGCTCGGCAACCTTGCGACGACCAACGTCTACGCGTGGACGCCCGACGATTACAAGGTCTCGCGGGTCATGCAGGAGTACTTCGCCAACTTCGTCAAGCGTGGCGACCCGAACGGCGCGGGGCTGCCCCCGTGGCCGGCCGCCAACCGCGCCGCCGGAGAAGCGCGCGTCATGCGCCTCGACGTGGAGTCGCGCGCCGAGCCTGACAGACACCGCGCGCGCTACCTCTTCCTCGATCAGTTCCCGGCGAAGCGTTAGGGCAATACATAAACGGCGAGCGCGGAACGATGAACTAAAGGCAAATGCTTTCAGTTCATCGTTCCGCGTCCCGCGCTCACCGCTTACTCCGCGGCCGGCGCTTCCCACCGACCCGACTCGGCCGAGCGGAAGACGGCGTCGATGACCGCCATGTTCGCGAGCGCGTCTTCGAGCGGGACGGGCTGCTCCGCGCCTTCGCGCACGGCCCGCGAGAACAGGTCGCCCTGAATCGTGTACTGGTCGCACGCGGGGAACTCGCGCGCCTCGACCCGGCCGTCGTCGCCGGCAATGAGTATGCGCGTCGGGCGGTCGTTCGGCGCGTTGAAAGGGACTTCGACTTCGACGCGGCCGCGCGTGCCGAAGAACTGCACGCGCTGGTACGGCGCGAGCTGCGTGGAGCAGGTGAAGGCGGCGGCGGCCCCGCCGAAGTCGAGGACGGCCGAGGTCAGGCGATCAACCCCCGATTCCGGGTCGCGCTCGACGTGGCCCGAAACGCGGCTCGGCTCGGCGTTGAAGACGAAGCGCGAAAGGTTAACGGGGTAGCAGCCGATGTCGAGGAGCGCGCCGCCCCCCGTCTCGACCCGGTTGCGGATGTCGGCCGGGTCGCGGTTGAAGTAGCTGAAGACGCAGGTCGCCGCGCGCAGCTCGCCGATCCTCCCCGAGTCGATCACCGCGCGCGCGCCGAGCCACTGCGGGTGCGTCCGCACCATGAACGCCTCCTGAATCTTCACGCCCGCGCGGTCGCGCGCGCGCAGCAGCTCGCGCGCTTCCGCCGCGTTCATCCCGATGGGCTTCTCGCACAGGACGTGCTTGCCGGCCTCGGCGGCGGCGACCGACCACGGCAGGTGCAGGTGGTTCGGCAGCGGGTTGTAGATCGCCTCGATCTCCGGGTCGGCCAGCAGCTCCTCGTAAGAGCCGTAAGCCCGCGCGACGCCGAGGGCGTCGGCCACGCGCCGCGCCCGCTCCGAGTCCCTCGACGCGACGGCCGCGACGGCCGACCACTCGCCCCGCTGCATCGCCGGGATCACCTTCTCGACGGCGATCTTCGCCGCGCCCAGCACGCCCCAACGCACACGCTCGATCACGACCCGACCCCCCCAGCGCGCCGCCCCGAAGCGCGCACGAACCGACCCCTTGTTTTTCGCGCCGGCTGTTGTAGTATGAGCCAACGCCCGAAAGACTTTTAGCGAATAACCTCTCGCGCGGCGAGCATAACCCGCGCCCCCGTTCCGCGTGAAGACGGGGGAATCGACTCGCGCCGGCTCGCCCTCGTCGCGGCAGAACGCTCCGAGCGAATGAGGCTCAGATGACGATGTCGGAACCTTCATCTCCCAAGCTGATTTCAAAACCCTCGTCTCACGAGCTGACCGGGTCGGAACCTTCGCCCCGCAAAGTTTCGCGCCGGGAGTTTGTCGGCGGGCTGGCCGCGGGCGTTGCGCTCGGCGTCGCCGGGTCGCTTCGCCCGCGTGTCGCGTCGGCGGCGGCCGCCCCGCAGTCGCTGACCTACACCAACCCGGTCTACTCGGGGTCGATGCCCGACCCGTTCGTGCTCCGGCACCGCGGCGTCTATTACGCCTTCGGCACGACGGGCACCGAGCGCAAAGCCGACGGCCGCGTCTACACGGTGCTCCGCTCGACGAACCTCGTCGACTGGCAGGAGGCGGGCGGCGCGCTCGACCCGCCCACGCCCGATCCGGCCTTCCAGTACTGGGCCCCCGAAGTCGCCTACGACGGCGGCACGTTCTACCTCTACTACTCGATGGGCGGGAAGGAGGAGGAGAAGTTCGAGATTCGCGTCGCCACGAGCCGCCGGCCGGAAGGGCCGTACAAGGACGCGGGCGTCAAGCTGATCGACTGCGTGAACAACCGCTTCACCATCGACGCGCACCCGTTCCGCGACACGGACGGCCGCTGGTACATGTTCTACGCGCGCAACTTCACCGACCGCGAAGGCGGCGCGCACCCCGGCACGGCCATCGTCGTTGACCGGCTCGTCGGCATGACGAAACTCGCGGGCGAGTGCCGCACCGTCTTGCGCGCCCGCGAGGCGTGGACGCTCTACGAGGCCAACCGGCGGATGGACGTTTACAACCAGACCTTCGACTGGCACACCATCGAGGGCGCGTTCGTCCGCAAGCACGCGGGCCGCTACTACTGCTTCTACAGCGGCTCGAACTGGCAGACGCCGAACTACGGCGTTGATTACGCCGTGGCCGACAAAGTCACCGGCCCGTACACGGGGCAGGGCGCGGAGGCGCGCGTGCTCCGCGGCGTCGCCGGCCGCGTGCGCGGCCCCGGCCACCACTCTATCGTCGCCGGGCCGGACGGCAAGACCGACTACTTCGTCTATCACGCGTGGGACGAAGGGATGAAGGTGCGGCAGTTGTGCATCGACCGCTTGGTGTGGACTCCGGCGGGGCCGCGCCTCGCGACCGGCGGCCCGACCTACACGCCGCAGCCGCGCCCCGCGCCCCGCTAATCGCCCGCGACAGCGCAAGCCGGCGAGAGCCGAACAACCTCAACGAAGAGAGCCAAACGACTTCGACAACCGAAGCCGAACATCCTCGACGACTAAAGGCGAACAGCCGCGATGAGAGCCGCCGACCTGCGCCTTGTCGAGAGCGTCGGCGCGAAGCCTTACGTTAACTTCCGCTCCAACACCCGCGGCGACTCCGAGTGCGAGACGTGGAATCGCATCTTTCATTACTTCTCTTTCCACCGCGAGGAGTACATGAGGCACTACCACAAGCGATCCAACTGCAAGACGGCTTTCAGCATGATCAAGGTGAAGTTCGGCGAACGACTCCGCAGCAAGACGCACACGTCTCAGGTCAACGAAGTTCTGTGCAAGGTGTTGTGTCATAATATTTGCTGTCTCATCCAGTCGATTTACGAACTTGGGGTCGAGCCTAACTTCTGGACTGAGTGATGCCTCAAAAGCGTGAATCCTACTTGGCCCGTACTCTACCTCGCGTGCGGGCCTTTCTTTCTTATTGGTTGAATAGAGCGGGAGCGCGCAAATCCGTAATGACTAATCCCGACACCAACCAAAACCCCCAGAACGAAGGTGCAGATGAAAAGCGGGATGACTTCCCGCCAAGTATGAAACGGAGGGGACGCATGGACTTGGCTCTTTATGCCGTCGGCGCTGTGGCTGCGCTTTCCGCTATCGGTGTTGCCGCCGTCTCCGCTTACAACGTCAAGCACAAGGAAACCTATATTCTCTGGCTTAGCTACTTCGGGTTTGTTGTTGTGCTTCTCGGTGTCGCGCTGTTTTTGCAGAAACGCATTTGGGAGCATGAGGGCGAGGTGCTCGCTTCGCAGATGGAGCGGGCATACATGGGCATAAGTAGTTCCTTCGTCGTGGACTTTACGCCGGGGCAACAAGCCCTCGCGGTTCTGACAGTCGATAACGCAGGGAAAACCCCAGCCAGCGAAGTCCGCTACAACGCTCGATTTGACATCAGACCGCCCAACTCCCCACTTGATTGGAGTACGGTGGCCGAACCGCCCCCCGCTTCCGCCAGTTCCTTCGTATTGCCCGGCAGATCGATTGTATTGCCGATTAAATTTCCCATTGAAGCTACGGGCGAATTGTTTGACGCTATCAACAAGGAACAGCTTATCGTTGTCATCTACGGAATGATTTTCTTCAAAGATGCCAGCGGCAACCCCCACGCGGTGGAGTTCTGCCGGTTTTATCGCGCCAGTAGAAACGCCCTCACTGCGTGCGGAACAAATAATCGTGAGATTTATTAGAAGCAACGCGCGCAGAGCAACGGCTGGGACTTTATGTGCAAGTGAGGCTTCTGCATATAAAGTATGTAAGAAGTTCCGGCATTGCCGGACTTTATGTGCAAAGCCCCTCGGAGGCTCAAAACCGAGCCTCCGAGGCACAATGTTGAGTCTCGGAGGCTCGACTTTTTGCCTCAGAGGCTCAACTTTTCGCCTCTGAGGCTTAACCTTCCGCCTCTAAGGCTCAAAGTTCCGCCTCAGAGGGGGAATTTTTCACCTCTGAGGCGGAACTTTGAGCCTCCGGGGACGAACTTTTCGCCTCTGAGGTCGGAATTTGCGCCTCTGAGGCGAAAAGTTGAGCCTCTGAGGCTCGGTTTTGAGCCTCCGAGGCTCAATTTCGAGCTTCCGAGGACGGAGTTTTAACCTTTAAGGCTCGATTCAGAGCCTTCGCCGCTTGCGGGGCCGCCTGCACGCTATAAAGTTTTCAGTAGCGAGTCGAAGGCGTCGGCGGGCAACTCGGCGAGCGTGCGGGCGACGAGGTCGGCCGCGACGTGGTCGTGCATCGTGAGCACGCCGATTGCGCGCATCCCGGCGCGGCGCGCGGCCTCCGTCCCGGCCGGCGCGTCCTCG
>DATCVD010000267.1:0-4122 GCA_036567125.1 Pyrinomonadaceae bacterium
CGCCGGGCGCGACCGCCGGGCCGCTCAAGCCCGCCTGCCCCGCCGCCCCGCCGCCGTTCGCGTTGACGCGGCCCGTGCCGCGCCAACTGTTGCTGTTGTGCCAGCCCGTCTCGACATCCGTCGCGCCGATCTCCCGCCACCAACGCTCGAACTCGGCGCGCGGGATGTAGTGCGAGGTGGGCGCGACGAGGTGATCGAAGACGATTGTGTGCTGCTCGCGCCAGCCGAAGCGCGCGAGCGAGGCGAGGTAGTCATTGTAGAACAAACGGCGCGCGACCGCCCGCGTGCGCGCGCCGCGGTTGAGCGGGCCGTAAACGAGCTTCGTCGCGGCGTAGAGCGCGGCCGTCGGTAGTTTGGACAGGTGCAGCAGCGCCCTCCGGCTGATGCGCGAGGTCAGGCGCTCGCGTAGAGGTGAGACGAAGCGCGTGATCCACTCGTTGTTCTCCGCGCCGTACACCCAAGCGGACAGGTGGCCGCCCGGCCGGACGTGCCGCGACAAGGCGACGAAGCCCGCGAGCGGGTCGGGCAGGTGATGCAGCACGCCGACCGAGAAGGCGTAGTCGAACCGCGCGCGCTTGAGTGGCAACTGGTAGATGTCGGCCTGAACGACGTGCGCGTTCGGCAGATCGCGCGTCGCGGCGTAGGCCGTCTCGACCGCCGCGCTCAAGTCGACGCCGACCACTTCGCGCGCCCCCCACCCTGCCGCCAGACGCGTGTGCCGGCCCTTGCCGCAGCCGCCTTCGAGGACGAGTTTGCCGGCGAAGAACTCCGGCGCGACGGGCGCGATCCACCCCAAAAACTGCTCCGCGTAGCCCGCGTCCTCGTGCGTGAAGTGCTGCCACTGCCAGCCGAAGTTCTCGGCCGTCGCCGCCTTCCCGCCTTCGACCTCGTGCGCGCCGCTGAAGCGCGGCACGCCCCGCCTCACCGCGAAACCCCGCCCGCACCCGGCGCAGGCCAACTCGCCCTCGACGATCTCGGCCCAGCCGCGCGACTCGTCCGCCTCCCCGACCGACGCGAGACGCACCTCGCCCCCGCACGCGGGGCAAGCCAGAAGCTGGAGCAGCCGTTCCTTCATAACAGCAGAGGTTAGAGGTTAGAGGTTAGATCAGAACTGTTTTTACTAACCTCTAACCTCTAACCTCTAACCTCTGTCTCCTTGAACCACTCGACGAACTTGCGGATGCCGTCTTCGATCTGCGTCTGGGGGTCGTAGCCGAGCAGGCGGCGGGCCTTCGAGATGTCGGCGTAGGTCTGCGGCACGTCGCCGGGCTGCGTCGGCTGGCGCTCGATCACGGCCGGGCGGCCGAGTTCGCGTTCGAGCAGCGAGATCAGTTCTCCGAGTTCGACCGTGCGCGACTCGCCGAGGTTGATCGCCTCGTACATCGTCGCTTCGTAATCGACGGCCGCGCGCACGCCCGCGACGATGTCGTCAACGTAGGTGTAGTCGCGGCGCGTCGTGCCGTCGCCGAAGACGGGGATCGGTTTCCCTACCGAGATCAGGCGCGCGAACTTGCGGATGGCGAGGTCGGGCCGCTGGCGCGCGCCGTAGACGGTGAAGAACCGGAGCGCGACGCAGCGCACGCCGTAGAGGTGCGCGTAGGTGTGGCACAGAAGCTCGCCCGCGGCCTTCGTCGCCGCGTAAGGCGAGATGGGCTGACGGGTCGGGTCTTCCTCGGAGAACGGAACCTTCGCGTTGATGCCGTAGACGGATGACGAGGAGCCGAAGACGAACTGCCGCACGCCGCGGCGGCGTGCGAGTTCGAGCAGGTGCAGCGTGCCCGTCACGTTCGTCTCGTTGTAGAGCAGCGGCTCGCTCAGGGAGGGCCGCACGCCCGCGCGCGCCGCCAGATGCACGACGCAGTCGAAATCGTCCGCGGCGAAGACGCGCGCGAGGGCCGCCGCGTCGCGGATGTCGGCCTCGACCAGCCGGTAGTCGTCGCGCCGCAAGTGCCCGGCGACGTTCGCGCGCTTCGCCGCCGGCTCGTAGAAGTCGTTAAAATCGTCGACGACGGTCACGCGCCAGCCGCCTTCGTCGAGCAGCCGGTCGACGAGGTGCGAGCCGATGAAGCCCGCGCCGCCGGTCACGAGAATTTGTCGGTGGTTCATGAGCTATCGGTTAGCCGTTAGCGATTAGCTGTTAGCTGTTAGCCAAACGGGGGGGCAGTCTGAGGATGGAGGCTGCTTTTGTCCTCGCCCGACTTCTGACTCGGCTTCCGGCTAAAAGCTAACCGCTAACTGCTAACAGCTTTCTTCGCATAAATCCACAGGTGCCACCCCCAGCGCGCGGCGAGTCGCGCCTCGACGCCGGGCGGGAGCAGCGGGCCGACGACGGGCAGCCACCGCTTGTTGAGGAAGTGGACGGCCGTCTCGACCTCTGCGAAGTCTTTGAAGAGTTGTCTAACTTCAGCGCGCGAGTAGACGCGCGCGAGCGGGTTGCCGGGGCCGTCCGTGTTCTGACTTAAAAACTCCGCGGGCGAGAAGTAGCGGCGCGCGTCCCCGCGCACGCGCGCGGCGTGCGCTTCGAGCAGCTCGACGGGTTCGCCCGTCAGCCGGTGGACGAGTCGCAGGCCCGCGTCCGTGCGCAGCAGGTGCGCGCCCGCGCGGCGGAGCAGCCCGATGTTGAGCCGGTAGTTGAGCGAGTCGCGGTGGTAGAGCATCACGACGGCGCGCCCGCCCGGCCGCAACACGCGGCGCACCTCGCGGACGGCGCGCGCCGTGTCCGGCGTGTGGTGCAGCACGCCGTGCGAATAGACGAGATCGAAGGTTGAGTCGGCGAACTCAAGGTTCTCCGCGTCGGCCGTCTGAAATCGGCCCGGCAAGTCGCGCCACTCGAAGTTGTGCCGCGCCAGTTCGACCGCCGCCTCGGTGAGATCGACGCCCGTGTAATCGGCCCCGGCACGCGCGAACTGCACGCCGTCCGTGCCCAGCCCGCAGCCGATCTCCAGCACCCGCAGCCCGCCGGCCGAGGCGAAGTCGGCGGCCGCGAGGATGTGCCCCTCCTTCGCGTACCGGAACTCCTCGACGCGCCGGAAGAACTCCGGCGAGCCTAGCTCGACCCCTTCGGTGAACTTCGTCCCGCACGGGTGCGACTGCCAGAAGGCGCGCACCTGCTCCTTCAGACTCCCTGCGCTCTCTTCCACTGTGCGGGTCATCGGCAAACCAATCCGGGCGGGCCGCGCCGGCCGCCCGCCGCGACGCACTGCGCGCCCCGCGACCTCTGCGCGAAAGGCGAAAAAGTAACACGCGCGCCGAGCATGGGACAAGCAACCGCGCCGGGCTATACCGGGCGCGGAGGCGTTTGTATCAGCGCGCAAGGGGCGCGTAGCGGCGCGGAAGTTGATCGTAGCAGAACAGAAGGACGGTAAAGCGGCGCGGTGGTAAGCCGTAGCGGAGCGTGAGTGGGCGGACGGGGATTACTTTCCTTTTCGAGTTCCCTTCTGAGCGTGCGCGCTTGTAGATTTACCCTCGTCAACGAAGACCAGCAAGTCTCCGGGCTGGCATTCGAGAGCGCGGCAGAGTGCGTCGAGGACGCGGAGTTCGATGCGGTTCGAGGACGCGGCGCTCTCGATCCTCATCAGCGTTTTGTAGTCGATGCCTGATTCCTGCGAGAGCCGGTTGCGCGATTTCCCCCGCGCTTCGAGCAAGCCTTTTAGCCTCACCTCAATCATGCGGCGGTTATAGCACTATGGCCCGCACCCGCGATACTGGCACTATTGCCATAAGTCTGGCACTTATGCCACAATACGCGGAGTTAGCGGCGGCGCGGAACGCCCGCCGCTATTGTAGGAGCAGGGACAAGCCCTGTCCCTGCAATTTCATTCGGCGCTGTAACACGGAGTTGTGCGATGAGCGAAGCGGATGGGCCTCACGGGCAAGAATGTTTGATGTTCGAGCGGGAGGATTTGGCGCGGTCGGTGGAGTTGATTCTGGCGGGCGGGCCGGAGGGGGCGGACGCGCTGGCGCGGCTGCTGGACGAGTTCAGGGACGCGATTGATGGGGGATGGCGGGGCGTGGGGGCGGCGCGGCGGGGGCTGTCGGTGGCGGTTGAGTTGGCGTACCTGCGGACGGGTGAGCACGCGGCGGCGCTGAGGCTGTACCGGCTGTCGCTCGAAGGGCGGCTGC
>DATCVD010000268.1:0-2690 GCA_036567125.1 Pyrinomonadaceae bacterium
GCCGCGCAGGCCGAGACGCCCGGCCTGCCGACGCTCGCCGGCTGAGCGCGCCACGCGCGCCGCGCATTTCAATCGTCGCCGTGTCGCGTCGGGCGTCACGCGGCCGTCAAGAGTTCCCGTTCTGTTCCGTCGAGACTACGAGGACGTGGTGTGAAGATGCCGGAGGAAGCCGCATACCGACTGAGTGACAGCACGGCCGCCGAGCCGCTGGTCAACGACTGGGTGGCGTGGTCGCACGTCATCTCGCCCGTGGCGTGCAGCCTGCACTTGCGGAACTACCAGATGGGCGTCCTGCGTTCTTACGTCGAAGACCCGAAGGCCCACGTCGAGGCGTGCAAGTACCCGGAGTTGCGTAGCGGCCGCTTCGTGGACATCCCCGGCCACAGGGCGGCCGAGGTCAGGGACTTTCTGGCCGGCACGGAGGCACGGATGCGCGACAACCTGAAGCTCGCGGCGAGCCTCATCGAGTTCCACAACCGCCTCACGGAGCAGGCAAAGGGGCTCAGCCTCGACCCCTACTACGCGGAGCTGCCGCCCGAACTGCAAGGCCACGTCGAGCTGGTCTACGACTACTACAACCGCCCGACCGTGCGCCTCTACGAGAGCCTGCTCTACGAGAGCAACTACTACAAGGAAGACCTCCAATCGCTCCGCCTCTTCCGGCAGGCGCGCGACGACTCGCGCCCCTTCTTCATGAGCACGCCGCGACTGTTTGAGGAGAAGCAGATCGCGTGGGACGTTCCCTTCCGCAGTCCGCAGGTCGATGAGCTGTTCGCGCTCGACGACTCGCCCAAACCCCTCGGCCACGTCCGCGAGCTGCTCGGCCTGCGCCCGGCCGACGACCGGCTGCTGCTGGAGATGTTAGAGGAAGGGGCCGCGCCGCGCCCGGAGAGGTGGGGCGGCGAGCGCGGCGTCCGCGTCCGGTACATCGGCCACGCCTGCGTGCTCGTCGAGTGGGGCGGCGTCTCCGTGCTGACAGACCCGTGCCTCGGCATCATCCCGGCCGAGGGCGGGTCGGAGCGTTTCACCTACCGAGACCTGCCGGAGAGGATCGACTACGTCCTCATCACGCACAACCACCACGACCACTTCTGCGTCGAGTCGCTGCTGCGCCTGCGACACAAGATCGGCTGCCTCGTCGTGCCGCGCGCGGCCGGGTACGTCTACGGCGACGTGTCGCTCAAGCTGATGGCTAAGAAGATCGGCTTCGAGAACGTCGTCGAGATCGACGCGCTCGAATCCATCAAGCTGCCCGGCGGCGAGATCGTCGGCATCCCCTTCATGGGCGAGCACGCCGACCTCGCCCACGGCAAGACCGCCTACGCCGTCCTCGCCCGCGGCGCCTCGATGCTCTTCGCCGCCGACTCCGACTGCCTCGACGTGAACATGTACCGGCACGTCCGCCGCATCCTCGGCCCCATGCGGGCGGTCTTCCTCGGCATGGAGTGCGTCGGCGCGCCGCTCTCCTGGAGTTGCGGGACGTTCCTCCCGCAGAAGCCGGAGCACAGCATTGACCAGTCGCGTCGCTACAAGGGGTGCGACTCGGTCAGGGGCTCCAGGCTGCTCGAAGCCGTGGGCGCGGAGCGGATTTTCGTCTACGCGATGGGCCTTGAGCCGTGGCTCGAACACCTCCTCGGGCTAGCCTACAGGCCCGAGGCCACACAGCTTCGGGAGGCCAAGCAGTTGCTCGCCCACGCGCGGGAGCGCGGCTTCACCGACGCGCGCCTCCTCTCCGGCAAGTGCGAAATACACCTCTCCGATTAGCCCCGAAGCAGTCTCCGGCGTCGCCCCGCCCGGCCCGGCGAGCGGCGGGAGACGCGGCCCTTCAAACCGCCACGAGGGACACGACATGAGCACCGTCAAACAACCCCGCCTGCTCTTCGACAGCAAGTTGAAGGCGGAGCGGGATTACTGGGTCGCAAAGCTCTCAGGCGAGATGTGCGCTTCGGGCCTCGCCGCCGACTTTGAAAGGCCGGCCGCCACCTCAGGCGCGCGGGTGCCGCTCGCGCTGCCGGTTCCCGACGAGCTTTCAAACGGCCTGTCGAAGTTCGCGGGCGACTCGCCCGTCCTGCTCTACGCGGCGCTCCTGACGGCGCTGAAAGTCTACCTGCACAGGTGTAACGAGGGCGGCCCCGTCGTCGTCGGCAGCCCGCCGCTTCGCGGCGACGGCCCGGCCTCGCAGACGCCCAACGTGCTCGCGACGGTCGACGAGGTTGACGAGCAACTCTCCTTCCGCGCGCTCGTGGTGAGCGTCCACGAAAATCTCCTTGAGGCGTACGAGAGACAGAGCTACCCCTTCGACCGCCTGCTCAAAGACCTCGGCGTTGAAGAGCCGGACAACCGCAGCCCACTCTTCGACGTGGTGCTCGTCCTCGGCAGCATTCACGGCGACTTGCCTGAACTCAGAAACGATCTGACATTCATATTCGACCAAACGCCCGGCCGACTCAGCCTCGAAGTCAGCTACAACCCGGAACTGTTCCACGGCGACACCGTCCGCCGCTCTTCCCAACACCTCATCAACCTCCTGAGCGCGGCGACAAAAGCACCGGACGATCCCATCATCAATCTCGACATAGTCGATGATGAAGAGCGCGAGTTGCTGGCGCGCTCGTGGGCGAGCGGCGAGCGGCGCGACTTCTCAGGCCCCGCGCTCCTGCACGCCGGGGCGTGGGGCGCGGCCCGCTCCC
>DATCVD010000269.1:0-2099 GCA_036567125.1 Pyrinomonadaceae bacterium
GCCGCCCTCCGCCGAGCCGGACGCCTTATCCTCGTCGCCCGCCGCGCCCGCCGCGCCCGCCGCGCCGGCCGCTAACGGGCAACGGCTCGAAATCAACATCAACGGCCGCACGCTGCCCTTGCAGTTGAACAACCCCGTCGAGATCGTCGTCGGCCGGGAGCGCGTGCAGATCGTCGTCCGCCCCGCGCCGTGAGCGGGGCTGTTGGCTGTTAGCCATTAGCTGTCAGCCAAACCAAAACCAGAACGAAGGCTGGGAGTTGATTGCTTCCGGCCGACAGCCAACGGCTAACAGCTTCTTGTCACTCGCGCGAGAAGGGGGAAGCGGCGGCGGGGTCTTAAGCTCCGTCGCCGCTTCGTCGCGTTCCGGGATCGCGCCGCAGTTTGTTGATGCCGGTTGCGGGGCGCGTTAAAGTAGTGCCGCCAGCAGCCGCGCGAAATTATGAGCCGCCACCACGAAGGATTCACGGGCCGGGGACGCGCGCGCACGAGCGCGGCCGACGACGACGTGCGCGCGCGGCTCGCGGAGATCGTCGGGGCGGAGAACCTGCTAGTCGATCCCGAACGCGTCGAGCCTTACGCGCAGGACGCGGTCAAGGAGAAGTTCCCGCCCGAAGCGGTCGTCTTCCCGGCGACGGCCGACGAGGTCTCGCGGATTTTGCGGCTCGCCAACGAGCGCCGCTTCCCCGTGACGGCGCGCGGCGGCGGCGTCGGCTACACGGGCGGGGCCGTGCCCGTCGAGGGCGGCATCGTCGTCGGAACCGACCGGATGAACCGCATCCGCGAGATCAACGCCGACGATCTCTACGCCGTGACCGAGCCGGGCGTGACGACCTACGCCTTGCAGCAGGCGGTCGAACAACTCGGCCTCTTCTACCCGCCCGATCCGGCCTCGTACAAGAACTCTTTCATCGGCGGCAACGTCGCCGAGAACGCGGGCGGCATCCGCTCGGCGAAGTACGGCGTGACGAAGCACTACGTGCTCGGCCTCGAAGTCGTGCTGCCCACCGGCGAGATCGTGCGCGCGGGCGGGCGGACGACGAAGAACGTGACGGGCTTCGACCTCACCGGCCTCATCTGCGGCTCGGAAGGGATGCTCGGCATCATCACCGAGGCGACGCTCAAGCTCCTGCCGCTCCCCGAGGCGACGCGCACCGTGCGCGCCACGTTCCGCACGATGGCGGAGGCGTGCGCGTGCGTCCCCGCCTTCAACCGCGCGCGCATCACGCCCGTCGCAATCGAAGTCTTGGATCGCAACGCGATCCGCGCCGTCGAGTCGGAGTTCGCCTTCGGCTTCGGCGCTGACGCGGGCGCGCTGCTGCTCGTCTCGGTGGACGGCCACCCGGAAGAGGTCGAGCGCGACGCGCGGGTGGTCGAGCAGGTCGTGCGGCAGGGGGGCGGGTTCGACGTGATCCGCTCCGAGACGCGCGAAGAAGAAGAACGTTTGTGGGACGCGCGCCGCGCCCTGTCGCCCGCGATCAAGAAGTTCGGCACGATGAAGTTCAACGAGGACGTGGTCGTCCCGCGCTCGCGCGTGCCCGAGTTGGTCGCGCGCGTCGAGGAGATCGGCAAACGGTTCGAGACCTTCGTCGTCAACTTCGGCCACGCCGGCGACGGCAACATCCACGTCAACTTCATGTGCGACCGCGACGACCGGGAAGCGATGCGACGCGCCCGCGCGGCCGTACGCGAGACCTTCGCCGCGGCGGTCGAACTCGGCGGCACGATCAGCGGCGAGCACGGCATCGGCTACGTCAAAGCCCCGTACCTCTCGATGGCTCTGGGCGAGCCGGCCATCGAAATGATGCGGCGCATCAAACAGGCGCTCGACCCGAACGGCGTACTCAACCCCGGCAAAATGTTCGCGTGATGCTCCCGATTCTCGCAGACCTGCAACGCTTAAAAAGGCTCGACCGGACGGGCTGGGTCTTGCGCGGACTCGCGCCGGGCGCGGAGTCGGTCGCGGCGCACAGCTACGGCGTGGCCGTCGCGGCGATGCTGCTCGCCGACCTTGTTCGCGCGCGGGGCGTCGAGTTGGACGTGGAGCGCGTCCTGCGGCTCGCGCTGCTGCACGATCTGGCCGAGGCGCGCACCGGCGACAT
>DATCVD010000270.1:0-3415 GCA_036567125.1 Pyrinomonadaceae bacterium
CCAGAGCAGCGCGTTCAGCAGGCCGCCTCCTCCTCCTCCGCCCCAGCCGCCGCGCCCGCCGCCGCCGCGCCGCTTGCCGCGGTTCGAGAAGATGATCAGGATGACGAACAGGATGACGATGCCGACGCAGCAGAGTGTCGAGATGCCGCCCGTCGCGATCTGGTTCGGCGCGCGCCTGCCGCGGCCCGCGTTCGGCTGGTGTGCGCGCCGCTGGTCGATGCCCTCGACGCTGAAGCCGCGCGACTGCGCGAGCGTGGCGACGTAGGTCTCGGCCGTGTCGGTGATGCCCTTCGCGTAGTTGCCCTCGCGGAAGGGCGGCACGAGGCGCGAGCGCTGAATCTGCCCCAGCACCCCGTCGGGCAGGTCGCCCTCGACGTGCCGGCTCGTCTGCGTGAAGTACTTGCGATCCCGGACGGCGACGAGCAGCAGCAGCCCGGCGCGGTCGCCGTCCTTCGCGCCGATGCCCCAGCCGCGCGCGACCGCGAGCGAGTAGTCGAAGATCGGCACGTCGTTCGTCGTGTCGACGGTGACGACGGCGAACTCGATCTGGCCGACCGTCTTCAGGTTCGTCAGGATCGTCTCAAGCCGATCCTCGGTCGCCTGATCGATGACGTTGGCGTAGTCGTTGACGAAGCCCTGCGGGGCGGGAAGCGGCGAGCGCGCCGCCTGCGCTCGCGCCGGCGGCGGCGCGAGGCACAGGCAGGCGAGTATCGGCAGCAGCGTCGTGGCGAATGCGCGTCTGTGTTGCATCGGGTCTGGACGGATAATACAAGGTCGGCGCGCGGCGTGGAAGCGCCGGAAGCGCCGCGCGGGTGATCGTCATCGCCGGTCAGGCGTCGAGCAGCAGGTGCAGGACGTAGAAGAAGGCCACGCCCGCGAAGACGACGATGGAGACGGTCGGGCTTTTGCGCTCCATGTGGTTGACCTCCGGGATCAGATCGCTCGCCGCCACGTAGAGCGTCACGCCCGCCGAGAAGGGGAGCGCGTAGAGGATCGCCGACTCGGCCCGCCCCGCAAGCAGCGCGACCGAGACGACGCCGCCGAGCGTCGCCGCGCCGACGACGAGCGTCGCCCGCAAAGCCTGCCGCGCCGTCCGCCCCGAAGCCAGCATGATCGACGCGGCCGTAAAGCCCTCCGGGACTTTGTGCAGCAGGATCGCCACGAAGACCAGCAGGCCCGCCTTGCGGTCGGCGAGGTAGGCGGCCGCCACCGAGACCCCGTCGAAGAAGGAGTGGACGGAGAGCGCGCCGACGGCCGTGTAGGCCGCCGAGTGCCGGAGCATCGCCTCGGTGTGCGTCTCCGCGCCGAAGTGGAAGTGCGGCGCGACGGTGTGCTCGAAGAGGTGGACGGTCAGGTAGCCCGCGAGCAGGAGCGTCATCGCGCCGAGCACGGCGTGGCGCAGCCCCTCGCCCCCGCCGCCCTCGCCCTCGGCCCACAGGCCGACGACTTCCGGCAGCACCTCGATAAAAATGGCCGCCAGCATGAACCCCGCGCCGAGCGCGACGAGGTGGCGCAGCATGTGCACGTCGCGCGGGGCCGCGCGGGGCCGCGTGAGCAGCCACCCGCCCAGCACGTTCGCCAGCGCCACCAGCGTGCCGAAAAAGAGGAGTTGGCCGAAACTGCTCAAGCGGGAACAGGCTAGGACGGACGTTCAGATTTTTTTCGGAATAGCGACGCGCCGCACTATACAAGATGCCGTGCGAAAGCGGTAGCCGCGCGCGCCGAGCCGCCCCGCCCCGGCCGAACCGAACCGGCTCGGTCTTAAGCAGTTTGCCGGGCGAATTCGCCGTCGCGTACACCAAATCGTGCTTAAAATAATCTGATAGCCAATGTTTTTACGCTTGACAGTGTCTCGTAATGGGGCGTACTATGCGCGGCGAGTGGAGCGGAGTGGCTTGAAGTGGGTTCTCAAGAGAACTTTACGCCGACGGTTGAAGTTATACTTTAACTTTTAAGCAAGCCCCGCCCCGACCCCGTGCCGAAGCCCTATGTTAAGAGGAAATTACACGGCGCGGATCGACTCGAAGGGGCGTTTGAAAGTGCCGACGGCCTTCCGCCGGCACATTCAGGAGCGGCACGGGGCGGAAGTTTATGTCACCAGCCTGACGGGCGAAAACGTCCGCATCTACCCGCTCACCGAGTGGGAGTCGATTGAGCAGCGGCTCGCCCTGCTCCCCTCGATGGATCCGGCCCGGCGCAAGTTCCTTGACCGCACGAACTACTTCGGGCAGCAGGCGGAGCTGGACTCGCAGGGCCGCATCCTCATCCACCCGCTGCTGCGCCGCTCGGCCGGCGTCGTCGGCGACGTGGCGGTGCTGGGTTATTTGACATACCTCGAAGTCTGGGAGTTGGAGCGGTTCCAGCAGCGCCTCCTCGCAGACCCCTACACGGAAGAGGACGAGGCGGCCATCGCCCGGCTCGGCATTTAGTAGATCGTGAATCGTCAGCCGTAAATCGACCGCCGAGAATCCGGCGACGCCTGAGATGGCACTCCTTATCTATTCACGATTCACGGTTCACGATTCACGGCTTTCCTGTTCTTTGAACGACTTCACGGGGCGGTGGTGATGCCTGCGTCAGGAGGGGGGCCTGACGCGCCCCATCGCCCCGTGTTGCTAATCGAATCGCTCCGGCTACTCGCGCCCGAGCGCGGCGGGCTGTTCGTCGACGCCACGCTCGGACTCGGCGGCCACAGCGAGGCGATCCTCGAAGCGGCGGACGCGACGCGCGTCGTCGGCCTCGATCGCGACCGCGAGGCTCTGGCATTCGCGTCCGCGCGGCTCGCGCGCTTCGGCCCGCGCTTCCGCGCGGTGCATTCGGATTTTCGGGAGATCGCGCGGGTGCTCGGCCGCCTCGGCGAGCCGGAAGTGGGCGGCGTGCTGGCCGACCTCGGCGTCTCCTCCTTGCAGTTCGACACGCCGGCGCGCGGCTTCAGCTTCCGGCACGACGCGCCGCTCGACATGAGGATGGACGCGGGGGGCGACGAGGAGACGGCCGCGGAGCTGCTCGCGCGTTTGCCCGAAGAGGAGATCGCGCGGATCATCTTCGAGTACGGCGAGGAGCGGCGCTCGCGCCGCATCGCGCGCTGGATCGTCGAGCGGCGCGAGGCGGGCCAGCCGGTCGAGACGACGAAGCAGTTGGCCGATCTGGTCGCGCGCGCCGCCGGGCACAAACGCGCCGACCGGATTCACCCGGCGACGCGGACGTTTCAGGCTCTGCGCGTCGCCGTCAACCGCGAACTCGAAGGCTTGGGCGAGTTCCTTGAGACCTCGGTCGATCTTTTACAGGCGGGCGGCAGGCTCGCCGTCATCAGCTTCCACTCGCTGGAGGATCGCACGGTCAAGCGCACGCTGCGCCGGCTCGCGGGCCGGTGCGAGTGCGATCCGCGGCTGCCGCGCTGCGGTTGCGGCGCGCG
>DATCVD010000271.1:0-15103 GCA_036567125.1 Pyrinomonadaceae bacterium
CGCCGGGAAGCCGCCGCCGGGGGCGAGGAAGGAGACGTGCGTCGCGTCCACGGCGATGCCGTATCCGAGCGCGGCCGCCGCTTGCGTCAGAGCCGCCCCGCGCCGAACCTCGACGGCGTAGCCGCCGAGCGGAAAGAGGGCGGGGCGCTGCACGGCCCACGCGATATGGCCCCCCGCTCCCGTCGCCGACGCGAAGAGCATCTTCATTTGCCAGTAGCCCGGCGAGTCCTCAGGGTTCGCCAGCCACAGCACACGCAGACCGCCGCCGGGAGCGAGCCGCGGCAGCATCTCCTTGAGCGTCGCGTCGAATGCGGCGAAGTCCGACGGTTGCCGCCCGAGGAAGAGGAAGACGCCGCCCGCGTCCTGCCACACCTCGGTGAGAGTCGGCGAGGGGCCGAGGTCGGCGGCGGCGCGGTAGCCGGCCCAGAATCCGGACACGCCGGCATCCCCGCTGCTGCTCAACCCGTATAGCGGAAGGGCTTCGATCCGCGCGAAGGTCGGTGGGCCGGGGATCATCTAGTGCCGCATCCGATCATCAGTTGATCGCCGTGGAGCAGCGGGAGCGACAAAGCGTCGCGGGACGGCCCGTAGACCGTCAGGTGGTTCCAATCGAGGCGCACGCGCCACGACGAGCCGGCGGCGACGGGGGCGCTCGGCTGTGTGACCGCCAGCCCGAGGGAGCGTTGCAGGCGGAGGCCGCCGAACGGGACGGGGGCGCTCGGAATCTGCTGCGCGTAACGTTCGAGAATGTTCCCGACGGTCGTGCCGAGCGGGACGGTCTGTTCCGAGCCGTTGACGAGCACGCGGACGCAGAGCTTCACGACGACGCGGCCCCGGAAATAGGCGACGGCGTTCGTCGCGGTGGGGTAATTGACCGTGGCGGCGAGGGAGGCGTAGCTCGGGGCCGCGGCGAGGACGAAGCTGAGGGGCGTGAACGCGCTGCCAATGCCCGTCGGCGTCATCACGTCCTGCGGGAAGAAGAGGCGGTAGAACGGCTGCCTGAAGCTGCCGTAGAAGAGGTCTACCGCCTCGGCGACGCCTGCCGCGGTTTGGTTGGCGGGTGAGCTTTGCGGCGGCTGCACGTTGATCGCGCCCGAGGCGGCGAGCTGCGCCAGCAGCGCGTCGAAGCCGACCGTCCACTGCCGCGCGGGCGCGAGCGACGGCGAGAGGTAGCTGGAGATGTCGTAATCAACCCCGGCCGGGCCGCCCGCGTACCCATTGAGCCACGGCGACGTGGCCGTCTGTCCGACGTTGACGTAGTCGCTCATCGTGACGCGCAGCACCATGCCGGGGCGAATGTCCGCGCAACTGTTCGGCAGATCGAGGCCATAGGCGTAGTAGAGCGTCTCCTGAAAAGTCTGCGGCATCGTTCGCGAGATGGCCTGCTGGAGGACGGAGATGCCCCAAGGCACTACGCCGCTGGTCTCGGCCGCCGTCAGAAACGCCTTGTAGTCGTCCTGAAGTTGCGTGCGGAGCGTGTTGGCGTCGAACGTCCACGCCTCGCTCGTGGAGGGGATCGAAAGGGTATAGGGGTAGCTGGCTTTCGTGGCGGAGTCGGCGTTCGCGGCGAGCGTGAACGCGCCTCGCGTGACGGGGAGGTTTTGCAACGGCGTCCCCGCGCCGAGGTCGGGCAGGTAGAGTGTGATGTTTTCGTTGGCGAAGGCGAGCGAGCCCGACGGGCGGATGCTCGGCGCTTGCGTCTGATCGCTGCCGACGAAGAAGGCCGGGGTGAACAGTGGGACGGCCGTCGTGGGCGGGCCCGTATCCCCGTTCACCCGCGCCTGCACGACGACGTTGAAGACCGCGTTCGGGTCGGCGTTGAAAGGAGGGAACGTCACGCCGCTCGCGTTGGCCGGCGCGTCCGCAGTCGCGGTCGGCTGCGTCGCCCCGCCGGCGTAGACGCTCGCGGTGTAGCCGGTCGCGCCGGGGATCGGCGTCCATGAGAGTGTGAGCGAAGCGCCGTTATATTCGACGGAAACGTTCGACGGCTGCACGGTCGGCAGCGCGTACGGCGTCCCGAACTGGCCCGTCGCGGTCGTCGGCGGGCTGACGACGACGGCGGCGAGCGCGGCCGACAAGCGAGTGCTGACGGCGAGCGCGGAGGGCAGCGTGTAGGAAGTTCCGGTCAGGCCGGGCGTCGTTGGCCCGGTCGGGAGACCGTCGGCGAAAAGTTGCAGCGAGTAACTCGTCGCGTTGGCGGCCGCCGTCCAATGCAGCGTGGTGAGGCCGGTGATCGCGTCGGTCGTCGCGGAAGTAATGACGACCGGCGCGATGACGGCATCCGCGGGCGTGCCCGCGGTACCCACCGTGGCGTCACCGACCGCACGCACGCGAACGCTGTAGGGGATGCCGGCGCCACCTCGGAGCGGGAGCCACCCTTTCGTGCCGCCGAACTGCGCGGACGCAATCGTGCCGGCGCCGCTCAAGACCTCAAGCTGGTACGCAGTGACGCCGCCCTGTGAGAGGGCGGTGTATTCCGCTTCGAGTACCGAGCCATCGTAGTTAATGGCGGTGACGGACGGAGCTAGGGTCAGAACAGCCGGCGCAGACGCGGCGGCGGGCCCGAGTGAGACGCCCGCCGGGATGCCGCGCGCCGAGCGGAACAATGCGGTGTAGTTGTCGCCGCCGAGCTTCGCGATCTGAAGCGTCCCCGAGCCGCCGGCCACCACCTGCTGCACGACCGGCGCGGCGACGCCGCTCTCCGTTAACGTCAACTGCACCCCGGAGACGAAAGGCGGCCCCGGCGGCAGCGTCGCCTCGAACGTGAGGCGGCCGTTGTTCGCGTTCGCTTCGTACGCGACTGACGGGGCGACGGGCGGGGCGACGACGAGCGGCGCGCTCGGCCCGAGCGGGCCGGTCGAGTTCGCCGTCGCCAGACGCGCGGAGAGGTCGTACATGACACCGGGAACCGGCTCCGCGTTGAAGGTAAGTGAAAGCCTCCCGCTGCTGTCCTCCTGCACTCCGTCGAACCACTGCAACGGCGTGCCGTCGGAACTGAGGAGGACGTTGAAGCCGCGCGGGCTTCCGGACACGGCCCCCTGAACGGCGACGGCGCGCGGGTTAGCGCCGTCGTTGTCCACGAGCGTGAGCGGGTACGCGTTCTGGATGAGCGTCACCGCCGCGCTCGTGGGGCCGAGGCTCACGCCGTAGAGGCCTGAGACCGTGAGGGTCGCCGGCTGTGCCGGGTCGAGCGGCACCCCCTCCGGGACGAACGTCCCCGCCGCCCCGGAGAGATCGAAGACGTACTGGTAGGAGTTAATCTCAATCGTCACGCGCCCGCCGAGCGGCACCGTGCCCGCCGCGGGATTCTGCCACTGCGCGCCGATGGTCGTCCCGTCGAACGTCACGTTGAGATTCGTCGGGGAGATGAAAAGCGCCTGCGGGCCGCTCGTCGGCCAAGGCCCTGGAGTCCCGCTGTCGAAAGTCGTGACACGGACTTGGTACGAATTGGCCTGGAGCATGTTCTGGGTCGCCGTGACGCTGCCCGTCGATCCGGAGACGGGAGCACTGACGGTGATGGGGTTCGTCAGCGACATGTCGAAGATGCCGATGACGAACTGCTGCCCCTGCGGGTAGCCGGTCAAGTCCCAGAAGACCTCGAACGTGGGCTGCGCCGACTGCTGGCCGCACGAGACGCCGTTGACGGCGGGGGGTGGGAATGGCATTTGCGCGCTCCTGATTCTTCCGCCGCGCCGCTCACGCGACCATCAGCTTCTCGCCGCGCCGCGCGCGCTGAAGGTTGACGTAGTCGAAGTGGTACTCGGGCGGCACGTCGCGCAGCACCGTTTCATCGTCGAGTTCGCGCACGCCCTGCTCGCGCCGCAACGCGCCCTGCATGACGGCGTCGCCGACGAGGAAGTCGTTGGCGAAGTGCGTCGTGCCGTCCGCGCGAGCGGCCGCCTCCGGGGTCGCGCCGTCGAGGGGCGACAGCTCAAGATTCACGACGCGGTTGCGGTAGCGGAAGCGGACGATGTCGCTGATGCGGACGACGCCGCCGCGCGTGTGCAGTTCCGTCCCGATGAGGAGGTCGCCCGCGCGCGCGGGGCCGCGCGTGGTGAGCAGCGGGTGATCCTGCGTGACGACGACGGAGTGGCGGCCGGCGAGGATGCGGAGTGAGTCGGCCCGATCCTCCCACCCGAGCACCTTGTCGGTCACGACCGCGAGGCGTCCGTGCGTGTCGCACACGACGTGTTCGCCCGGCTCGACGAGGATGACCGGCTTCTGCGAGCCGTCCGCCATCAGCACGAGCGTCTCGGCGGCGAGGCATCCCCAGACGAAGATCAGCGGGTCGATCTTCGTGAGGCAGTTGCTCGCCTGCGCGCTCTGCACGCTCGTGACGTTCGCCAGCCCCGGCTGATTGGTGTTCGCCATCCGCACCTGCATGTTCAGGATGAGGTCGATCATCTGCCCCTGATCCCACGGGGAGGAGCCGAACTGGTTGCTGGCCCCCCACCCCCAGCCGAGTTGCGTCCCGTTCGCCGTGACGCCCGCCGCGAACTGATCGTCGGGCAGCGGGAGAAACCCGCCGCCGGGGGGCGTGCGACGTGTCATCAGCAACTGCCCCTGCAACGTCGAGCCGAAGACCAGCGGACTAACGATATTGTTCTGGAACGACGCGCTCCCCGAGACCTGCACGGCTATGTCCGGGTTACGCCCCCCCGTCTGGGTGGTGGTGTAGTAGTAATCGCAGTCCGGCTGCTGCGTGGACGTTCGGTTGAGCGCGATCTTGATCGGGTTGGGAGAGACCGTGTTCTTATGCACCGGGTTCGTGACCGCCGGCGGGGCCGTCGGGCAGACCGGGGCGATGTACTGCGGCACGTGCTGGACTACCGTATTCGTCTGGCCCGTCTGAATGTAGGTCGCAGTCATCATCGCCAAGCCGGCGTTGCCGGGGGCTAGGAGGTCTCCCTGCGCCCAGATGGCGACGTTCATCCCGCGGTCGTAGATGTTCGGTATCGTCTCCTGCGCGATCATCATGCCCGCGGTGAGGTCGGTTATCGTCATCGTAATTTGGGTGAGAAACGTACCATCGATGATGGTCGAGATGCCGTCGGCGACGCACGTCGGCGAGCCGTCCGCGACGACCGACGCCTGGATGATCGCGTTCGCCGACTGCCACGTGTTCACGGCCCCCGTCTGCAACAGCGTCCGCTGTTCCGGGCGCGGGCCGACGCCCTTCTCCTTCGCGGCCCCGGCGGCGACGCGTGCGCTTTCAAGCATGAGCAGCGTCGTGGGGTAATGTCTCTTCAGGAAGGCCCGTCCGCCGTGCTGGAGCAGGGCGAACTCGAACTCGCCGTCGTCGGAGAGGTCGGCCGTGATCGGCACGCCGGGCCGCGCCTTCTCCACGATCTTTTGGAAGTACTTGAACTGGCGCGCCGTCCACTGCGGGACTTCGCGCCCGAACCGATCAACGACTGCTTTCTTCATAACCATCCTCCTTACGCCGTAGCGTGTGGCTGCATCGTGTCCGTTGAGAGGGGTGAGAAGCGAACGCGTCCACCATTAACGAAGCCCCCAGTGCGGCGTGCCGGGACGTGAAAGCTGGCACGGACGGCACGGGTCTCTTCGATGAAGACTGGTTTTTAAGACCTTGGCGCGTAAGGACGCGTGCCAGCCGAAATGCGGGGACGCACGTTCGGATGGGAATGGAGGTCGGGTTTGCAGGAACTCACGCCCCCGCCAGTGAGTTGGAGGACATGCCCGCAACCAACCGAGATATTTATAATCGGACGGTGCCTTCGCGGACGGGTGATGACTCCGAAAGCGCGGTCAGACGGAATGCTCTTCGAAATACAGATCGCACTCGTCAGGCTGCCGCGTAGAATCGTCCTTGAGTTGCCTGTGATTACTAAAGCCGTAGGCGTGGGGCTTACGCGTTGTGAGTCTCACGCGAACAATTGAGTTAACAGGCGCAGAGAATATGCCCGACCGATATGATCTGTCAACGTAATAATATTGGTTCTCTTGCAGGAATCGCTCGTGAGCTATTAATCGGTTGCGTTGCCAAGATTAATTTCAAGTGCGGAAGTCTATCGAGTGCCATGCGCTAACCATCCATCCCGAAAAGCGAAGCGACGAACTTCGCCCGCGCTCGCGCATCATCTCTTCGAGGTCACGGTAAGAGAGCTGGTAGCGGCAGTACCAGCGGACGCACAGGAGGATGATCGACGGCTCGAAGTGACGCCACTTGAACGGAGACTTATTCTGCTTCACGAGTATGATTCCCGGAGGGAGATGAATGAGCTGAAGGAGGGATTATAGCTGCCGGAACGATTGCCGCAACACTACCTCCTGCCGGGCCGATTAGGTTCTCCGACGTGGGTTCGCCATCTGGAAATCAGATATAAAACTGTCAAGCATGACCGCTAGTGTTTCATCGAGTGGCTTGCACCGGGCGTCACAAATCATTTGCATCCGACGGATCCACGTCGTCGCCTGCTCACTTTTCCCGGTGCGGTTAATCGTCGCCGGTTGCCGGACTTCGAGCGAGAGAAACACCGCATACACCTTGAGACGTGCGTCGTACGGCAGTGTTGCAAAGATAGCTTTTCAGGTAATATCCGCTCCTCACGCTCGCTCAATCTGTCTCATCCGGTCTCTTCATGAAGCGTAACTCCTCGCCCTTCAAGTGGCGTCACTTCGAGCCGTCCGTCATCCTCCTGTGCGTCCGCTGGTACTGCCGCTACCAACTCTCTTACCGCGACCTCGAAGAGATGATGCGCGAGCGCGGGCTGACCGTAGACCACGTCACTATATTCCGCTGGGTCCAACGCTACGCACCCGAGATCAACAAAAGAATGCGGTCGCACCTGAGGGTGAGCGGCACCTCTTACCGTCTAGACGAGACATACGTGAAGGTCGGCACCGAGTGGAAATATCTGTACCGCGCGGTCGACTCAAAGGGGCAGACCATTGAGTTCATGCTGAGTCCCAGAGGCGACGTTTCCGCGGCAAAACGCTTCTTCAAGAAGGTGATGAGGGCGGATCACCGCCGCTTGCCGTTTACAATTGGCACTGACAAGCATGCCTCCTACCCGGAAGCCTTCTCCACTTCAGTGAAGGAGAAAGTCCTGCCGTTCGATTGCAAGCTGCGTCGTGTGAAGTACCTCAACAATGTAATCGAGCAGGACCACCGGGCGATCCGCAGGAGGTGGCGAGCGATGCGATGCTTCCGCTCGTTCCACACGGCCGAGCGGGCGCTGGAGGGGGTCGAAGCCATGCACATGATGAGGAAGGGGCAGGTGAAGAGGTTGGGCGGCAGGGACTCGGTAGGGCAGGCGAAGTTCGTCGCGAGTCTGTTTAGTGTCGCCGCCTGACTGACTGAATCCGCGAAGCGCCCCTTTCACGCCTCAAACTATTTCTCGCAACACAACCGACGGAAGGCCCCGTCTTACATCAATGGATGCCGGCGAAATCGGTCTATTTCTCCGACCCCGACGGTAAAGAGTTGGAGCTTTGCGGCCCGGTGAGCGGGGAATCGCGAGGGCGGGCGGAGGCGTGATAGCCCCACGCGGCGGTAAGTTTTCAACGGCGGCCCGCCGTTGCCGCGGGCCGCCGCCTAAACCGCCGCTACTCGAAGACGGCGACGGCGCGCACGGGCGGGTGAACAAGCGGGGCGGCAACGTCACCCTGTCGGAGAGCGCCCGCCCCACTTGTTAGCCGCTGCACCGGCGCACGATGATCACCCCCCGGATAACTTTCCTGTAACGTTTCCACTGCTCGACTGTTTTAAGAGTGATCCCCAAACGTCGCCCGGGCGGCGCGTCCGCGCGTAGAGCGTCGGATTGCGCACGGGAAGTGGTAAGGGGAATTAGTTGACGAACCGTCTGGCTTAAGCTCCCCGCCGTGGCGCTCACGGCCTTCAGTTTTTAGTCGCGGGCTACCGCGCAGCCCCTTGCTGTGGGGCGACCTTCGGCCCGGCCCGCATGTCGCCGGCCGTAGTCTTTGACACCGGCCGGGGTGGGGTCGGAATAACACTTCGTGCGGATTCGGTCTTCGAAGCCGCTGGGGGATGAGCATGCAGGAGTTAGATGCCGGGAAGTTTCTTGGTTCCGATGTCAGGACTTGGGAGGCCGACACCGTCTGGTACTCTTTAGCGAGTTATGACGAATCGCTCCGGGCGCGGCAGCACAACCCCACCAACGACTGGCACTCCCACCGGAACCCCCATTTCAGTTTCATCCTCCAAGGGGGCAACGTGGAGCGACGCAAAGGGGCAGTCACCGACTGCCTGCCGGGGCGTCTGCTCTTCTACCACTCCGGCGAGTCCCACCAGAACGTGAACGTGGTTTACCCGTCGAAAAACTTTAACGTCGAGATGGGCGAGGCATTCTTTTCGAGGTATCACCTGTCGGATTCCGACATCGACGCGAGGCTGGCGACGGGCCCGAGGGCGAAATTTACGATGCTGCGAATTTACAGGGCGGCCCTCGACAAGGGGGAGAACGCCGACCTCGAAATTCACTCGCTGCTGTTAAGTCTCCTTTTCGATGGTGAAAAGGAGGGGGGATCTACAACCGTCCCTTCGTGGGTGGGGCGCGTGGCGGACGTCATCCACGACAGGTGGGACGAAAACCTTTCCCTTCTCGAACTCTCAAAGGAGGCCGGCGTACACCCGACCACGATCTCGAAGCGTTTCCCGAAGTACTTCTCCTGCACGCTCGGGGAGTACGTCCGCCGCCTGCGGGTCGAAAAGGCGCTCGCCATGATCAGGCAATCGGATCGCTCGCTGACCGAGGTCGCATACAGGTGCGGCTTCGCCGACCAGAGTCATTTCACAAGGGTCTTCAAAGAGACGACGGGCCTGCTGCCGAAGTCGTACCGAAAAATCTAGACCCGCCCGCGGCCTCCCACTCCCGCTTCATCTACCCTCCCCCATCTTCCTCACAATAAACTCCAACTCTCCGCCCGGCGCTGTGACGTGATCGGGCCGCACGCCTACGCCCTCCCAAGACTTGTTCGTTCCGGGCAGGGCGGGCGCTCCCGTCGAGACTGAGACGTAGACCTTGTCATTCACCGCGTACCAAGTGTTCATGTTTGCCGCCCCTGCCGAGGGCTGACCGACGACGACCGCCCTCCCTCTCGCCTGTAGGGCAAAGGCCACGGCTTCGGCCGCTGATGCCGTCTTCTTGTTGACGACGATGTACAGAGGGTTGTCGTACTTTTCCCGCGTGACCCAAGCGACGGTCTTCTCCACCGTCGTCTGCCCGCCCCTACTCTTGAATTCCAGCAGGGCCGTGTTTTTGGGGAGGAAGAAACTCTCCAGCACCGGGCCGATCTCGCTGCCGCCGCCGCCGTTATCCCTGAGGTCTAAGACCAAAGCCCTCGTGTTCGCGACGAACGCGAACGCCGCGAACATCGTGGGGAGGCTTTTTTCCGAGACATTTATCTGCGACAGTCTGACGTAACCGATGTTGCCCTTGAGCACCCGGATCTCGTCGAACCCGTAATTTCTCGCCCTCGCCTCCTCGCCGTGGAAGAAGCCGCTCTCGGCCTCTGCGTCCTTTTTGTTAGTGGTCTGTAATAAATCTTTTACCGCCTTCGGGTCGTGGCCCACGTAGAGATGGCCGTCGTTGCTGAAGGCCTGTAGCACCTTCGTGCTAAGGGCCGCGAACTCGTCCCAGCTTTTGACGGAATCGAACCTGCCCCCACTGTGCTCGCGCACCAAGTGGGCTGCTATCCGTCTCCCGGCTTCCTCCGACACATAGTTACTCCCGATGAGTTCGGCGATCTTCGCCACCGCTTCCGACACCTCCTGCCCACGCACCGTCTTAGGTTGCGCGGAGCCGTTGACGGCGCAGCAAGTAACAACGAAAGCGGCGAAAAGAATTTTATAGACTCTGTTCATCTCATTTTAGCCCCGCGCTCGGCGTGGGAGTTTGAGGATGTAACAGGTGCGGCCGGGAAAAATAGAATGGAATTTGCCGACGAGCCTCCGAGGCCGACCGCACAGAACAGGCGGCATCATCGGCAAGGCGGCCTGATGAACTCAGGACGAAGCCTTGCCTGGGGTTCTGCATTCAAGGCTGCTCGTCCTTAATGGCGGGGGCGGGCAAATCTCGTTCTATTTCAAAACCCCAATACGTCTTAACTTCGCGGCAAAAGTGGCGAGGTGAAAGACGAAGCGGGGTCGGCCTTACAACTCATAAGAAGGAGTTTGCCATCATGAGAAATTTGCTGGTCAGACAATCGTTTTTGTTACTCATCGTGTGCCCCGCCTTCGTTTCCGTTTGCGCGCAAAAGAAACCTGCCGCGCCCAATCGATCTCTGGAAAAGTACATGGAGCGCTACTCGACTTTCACCGACTTCGGCGGCGCCGTTCTCGTCATGCGAGGTGGCAAGGTTCTTTTGAGGAAGGCATACGGGCTGGCGGATCGAGAATGGGGAGTTGCCAACACCGCCGATACCAAGTTCAGGATAGCCTCGATTTCCAAGCCGTTAACGGCAGTTGCAATACTCAGGTTGGTCGAGCAGAACAAGCTCTCCCTCGACGACACGCTCGATAAATTTCTTCCCGGTTTTCCGAGCGGCGATAAGATCACGATTCACATGCTGCTCACACATCGCTCGGGCCTGCCGCGCGGGCACGACATGGATGTCGCCACAGAGATGACGATGACCAAAGAAAAAGCTCTGGAGATCATAAAGAAGAAGTCGCTGGTCTTCGAGCCGGGCACGAAGACCAGATACAGCAATACGGGCTATTTGCTCCTGTCTTACGTCATCGAGAAAGTGACGGGTGAAAGCTTCGAGGGCTTTATGCAGAAGAATGTTTTTCAGCCGGCGGGCTTGAACGGCACGGGCATCTACAACCCGGAAATCATCGTGCCGAAAATAGCGAGATTTTACCGACCTGAGAACGCCGCCCCCGGCGCCCGGGTACAAAAAGAGTTTTTTGCTAACTACGCGATGTTTCAAGGTCACGGGAACCTCTACTCGACGGTCGATGATCTAGCCAAGTTTATGAGCGCGCTGCGCGGCACGACGCTTCTCTCCGAAGCTTCAAGAGAGAAAATGCTCACCAAGCACTACGAGGACGGCGAGTGGGGTTATGGAATAGATCTTACGCCAATGCTCGGTCGCAAAGCGTTCAACCACGGCGGCGGCTTCAACGGGGCCACCGGGATGGCAACAGTGTTCCCGGAAGATGACCTGATCGTCATACTCTTGTCCAACAGCCGGGGTCAGGCTAATGGACTCAGTCGGGCGCTGGCGGCCATCACTTTCGGTCAGGAAGTCGAAATGCCTTACCAACATGTCCGAGTGCCCATCGAGCCGGCACTGGTCGACAAATATGCAGGTAATTACGGCGGCGGCACCATCCTCAACAAAGACGGCAAGCTGGTGCTCGGTGACGGCACCGAGCTAGTGCCCGAATCGCAAACTAAATTCTTTGAAAGCAGTGATCCAAACAATACCTACGAATTCGTCGTCGGGCCGGACGGGAAAGCGAGCGCCGTGGTATTCAGTTTCTACGGGGTGAAGCGCTCCATCCCGCGGGGCAACTGACGCGGCCCAAGACCACCTCGCGCCACAGCCGGCGCTCGACGAAACCAACCGGGGGCTCGCGCCACAGCCGTTGCATCACCATCTCGCCTGCGGGGGTATTGGCCCGTTCATTTCCCCGGCAAGCCTAACCACTCATCCAGCCCGGGCCTACACACCACGGGCTAAGCCTTACCTCTAAGCCGCTCCCAACGCCGGTGTCGTTCGCTGAGGCGGCTAATCTCGTTCTATTTCAAAACCTCAATACGTTTTAACTTCGCGGCAAAAGTGGCGAGGTGAAAGATGAAAGTAACTACTGACGCGGGCGGGTGCGTTCCGGTGCTTCAAAAATCAAGCCATCCCATAGCCTGTCCTGTCCCCTTTTTTTCAAGCTTCCGCGCGCCCGGCAATGTCCTTCTGTCGTGCGCGTTGTTGTTCGGCCTACAGGTCGTTGCTGCCGCCCAGACGACTGCTCCGGAGTGGCTAACGCTCGACAGGATTTTTTCTCGCGAGTTTGATCTGGAAAGGCTCGGCGGTTTCAGGTGGCTCAAAACCGGCGACTCTTTCGCCAAGCTCGAACCGTCGGCAACCGTGGCGGGCGCGATGGATTTAGTCAGTTATCACATCGAGACCAACCGGCGGGCGGTGCTGATTCCCGCCGAAAAGCTGATTCCGAAAGGCGAAAAAGTTCCTCTTTCGATTCAGGACTACGCGTGGACGGAAGACGGCCGCCGGGTGCTCATCTACACCAACTCCAGGAGGGTTTGGCGTCTCAACACGCGCGGCGATTACTGGGTGCTGGATGCCGCGAGCGGCGGATTGACCAAACTCGGCGGCGAGGCGAAACCATCCACGCTGATGTTCGCCAAATTCTCGCCCGACGGTAAGCGCGTCGGCTACGTCCGGGGAAACGATCTGTATGTCGAAGACTTGGCCGAAGGTAAGATCACGCGCCTGACTTCGGACGGCTCTCACACGTTGATCAACGGCACTTCTGATTGGGTCAACGAAGAGGAGTTCGAGCTTCGCGACTGCTGGCGCTGGAGTCCCGACGGCCGCTCGGTCGCGTTCTGGCAGTTCAACGCCGAGGGCATCGAGGATTTTATTCTGGTCAACAATACGAACGGGCTTTATCCCACCTTGACGCGCATCCCTTACCCGAAGGCCGGGACGCAGAACTCGGCCGTCCGCGTCGGCGTCATCAGCGCCGACGGCGGACAGACCCGCTGGATGCAAACGCCGGGCGACCCGCGAAACAATTACATAGTTTCGCTGGACTGGACGAACGATTCGAACGCTATTGTTTTGCAGCATCTTAATCGCCTGCAAAACACCCTCCAAGTGCTCGCCGCCGACCCGAAAACGGGGGCGACGCGGACGATCTTGACCGAAAAGGACGAGGCTTGGGTCGATGTCACCATGCCGGAAATGCGCTGGCTCGACTCCGGCAGAAGCTTCTTGTGGGTCAGCGAGCGAGACGGCTGGCGGCACGCTTACACGGTCTCTCTTGACGGGGCGAACGTGAAACCGTTAACGCCGGGAGCGTTCGACGTTATCAACATTCAAGCGGTTGACGAGCCTGCCGGGTGGCTCTATTACATCGCCTCACCCGGCGACGCCACGCAGCGTTATCTCTTCCGCGCGCGCCTCGACGGCGGCGGCGCGCCGGAGCGCATCACGCCCGAGTCCAACAAAGGTTGGAACACTTATAATATTTCCCCGAACAACCGCTGGGCGATACAGGTGTCCTCGGCGTTCAGCACGCCCCCCAAAGTTTATCTCCTCAATCTCGCCAATAAATCCGTCGTCCGCACGATGGTCGAAAATGCCGGACTGCGGGCGAAATTGGATAGATTGAAAAAAGGCTCGCACGAGTTTTTCCGCGTGGAGATCGGCGACGGTGTCACGTTGGACGGCTGGATGATGAAGCCTCCCGATTTCGACCCGGCCAAAAAATACCCGGTTCTGTTTCACGTCTACGGCGAGCCCGCCGGGGTGAACGTGACCGACAGTTGGAGGTTTACTTACCTGTGGCACCTGATGCTGACGCAACGGGGTTACATCATCGCCAGCGTCGACAACCGGGGCACACCGGCCCCCCGCGGCAGGGCTTGGCGCAAGATCATCCACCGCAAAACCGGCGTGCTGAGTTCACGCGAGCAGGCCGACGCCGTCAAAGCGATGACCGCCAAGATGCCCTACATGGACGCCTCGCGCGTCGGAATCTGGGGGTGGAGCGGCGGCGGTTTCCACACTCTTCACGCCCTGTTTCGCTACCCCGAACTTTACCGGATGGGGATGGCAATCGCCCCCGGAATCGACGGCCGCTATTACGACACGATTTACACCGAACGCTACATGGGGCTTCCGCAGGACAACCCGGAAGTATACAAACAATCCTCACCCACTACTTTCGTCAACGGCCTGAAAGGCGATTTACTGATCGTCCACGGCACGGGCGACGACAACGTCCATTATCAGGGGACGGAGTACCTGATGAACGCCTTGATCGCCGCCAACAAGCAGTTCACGATAATGCCCTACCCCAACCGCTCGCACGGCATCTCTGAGGGTGAAGGCACGACCCGTCACCTCTATGAGCTGTTAACCCAGTATTTGACGGAACATCTGCCCGCCGGACAGTCCGCGACGGTCGCCGGCAGACCATTAAGGTAGATTGATAACCTCAATGTGATTTTGGCGGAGGCGGCAAAATCACATTGAGGGTTCATTGTTCCCGTCAGTTATCATGCTTCCCGCTCGCCCTCTTTATCATTACCCGTACTCCATCGGCGTCGATAAGAACGTCGCTTACCCGGAAGCCTTCACCTCATCGCAGGACGACAAGATAACGCCGTTAGATTGCAGGTTAAGGCGCGTGAAATACCTGAACAACGTGATCGAGCAAGATCACCGCTTCGTCAGGGAGAAGGTGCGAGCCTCGCAATGCTTCAAGAGGTTTCACACCGCGGAGCGCACGCCCGAAGGTGTTGAATCGGTTAACGTGATGAGGAAGGGGCAGGTCAAAAGATTATCAGGGAGTGACTCGCACGGTCAGGCGAAGTTTGTCGCTTCGCTGTTCCAGACGGCCGCCTGAGGAAATGTAGCCCGTGTCCTTCCGCGCTCTACAATAATTTTCGCAACACCGCCGCAAAGAGTCCTTCACTGATACCACCCGACTTCAAAGACGGGGACGGGCTGCGTCCGATTTTTAACGGTTAGCGGGGGTCGCGGGGTAAGCGCGTATGTGCTGCCCGAGGCGGCTTCTGCGGCGGCGGCGCTCAGTAGAATCTGCCCGCCTTGCGCGTTGGCCTCCAGCCGCGACGCCAGATTCACCGTGTCGCCGATGGCCGTGTACTCGGAGCGGCGCTCCGAGCCGATGTAGCCGACCGTCGCCTCGCCCGTGTGCAGCCCGATGCCGACCCTGATTTCGGGTAAGCCCGCGGCGCTCAACTCCTCGTTGAGCGTTTGTATTTGACGCTGCATGGCGACGGCGGCCGTCAGGGCGTTGGTCGCGTCCTGCGGCGTGGCCGTCGGCGCGCCGAAGAGGGCCATCAGCCCGTCGCCGATGAATTTGTCGAGCGTCCCGCCGTGCGCGAAGATGATCTCGGTCATCGCC
>DATCVD010000272.1:0-3765 GCA_036567125.1 Pyrinomonadaceae bacterium
GCGGCCCACCCGACGCCGCGCCGTTTTATCGGCGTGAGACGGCCGCGGCGGCGATCGGGATTCGCCCCGCCCCGGCTAGGCGCTCGCGGGCGCGGCCGACGCCTTCAACACCTCACCGACCCGCGCGAGAATCTCGTTCGGGGAGAGAAACTTCGATGAGGCGAGCGGGCGGTAGGTTACGAGGTCGGGCGCGGGGCCGACATCGTATTGCAGCAGGTTGGACGTGCCGTGCTCGTCGAAGAGCATCGCCAGATTGCCGCCGGGATCGTGGACGAGGTAGCAGCCGCGCTCGCTCGTCTGCAACGCCGTGACCTTCCCGATTGCGAACCCCTCCAACGCCCGCGGGTGCGGGAGACGGAACTGCCGGGAGACGTTCGACGCGGAGGCGGAGGCGGCGGCTAGTGGCTGCCGGAGGGTGACCTTCTTCCCCGCGCCGGCGGCCGCGCCGTTCAGCAGTTGGTTGAGGAAGTCATTCATGAAGATGTCGCCGGGATCGAGTTCGCCGCGCAGGGCGAGGAAGGGCTGTAGCAGCCCTTTGTCTTGAAGGTGCTGGTGGGACAGTTGGTAGGCGTCGGGCACGAGTTGAAATATCTTCGCCCAGTGCGGCAGCCCGCCGAGGCTCGCCCAGTCCTTCCCCACCGTCGCGGAGTAGGGGATGAAGGGGTCGATTTGTTCGGAGAAGCTGAGGAACTCGATGTAGCAGGTGTGGGCGGCGGCGTCGCTGTGGTTGGCCGGCGAGAGGAGGCTGTCCGAGTTCTTAACGAAGCGGAGGTGGACGTTGAGGCTGACCGGGTATTTGCCGTCCTGCTCCATCGAGTAGATCGTGTTGACGGCGTCGTTCCACGCCGTCATCGCTTTGCTGAAATCGTAGCCCGCCGCGCCGCCCTGCTTCCGCGGGATGGGGACGGTGTACGAGAGGTCGAGGAGGTCGGTGAAGTATTTCGTCTGGTAGAGGTAGGCCTCGTTGACGGGCACGACCGGGTCCGACGCCGGATCGAAGTCCTGATTGAAATCGACGGCCTTGAGTTCGCGCTCGGACATGAACAGCTTGAGGAACTCGAAGAAGACCTTGAGGACGAGGGGCGTTGACGACGGGAACAGTTGGAACAGCTTGCCGAGCATCCCGTGCGTCAGGGAGGCGAGTTCGCTGGTGATCCAGACGAAGTCCACGACCTGCCTCGACCGCTCGACGGGCGCGTCAGTCCGCGAGTAGCGCTTCACCCAGACCTGCGAGGTGAAGGGGAACCAGAATATCTCGATGTAGTCGCAACTCGTCACCAGCGTTTCGAGGTTGGTGGTGTCGCCGTCCTGCGGGAAGATCAGATCAACGTCGGCGTACTCGTCGAGGTGCGCGACGTTGAAGAGCGGCTCCAAGCGGAAGACGAGTTTCGTGATGACGCCGAGCGCCCCGAGGCCGACGCGCAAGGCCCGCATCTTGTCGGGGGCCGCCTCCGGCGTCGCCTTCGTGACCTGATTCTGACCGAGCAGGTCGGCCAACTCTTGGTTGACGGCGTACGCCTTCGTCACCACGCCGCCGGCCGCATCGACCGTCATGATCTCGATGCCGTAAACGAGATCGGCGACGGTCGGCTGCTCCCACCCCGTGCCGTGGCAGCCGTTGGCGATGAAGCCGCCGAGCGTGATGTCGGGGGCCGGCCCCATCGAGCCGAGCGCGAGGTTGTCGTGCTGGTTGCTGCACTGGTGCGTCTGGTCGTTGATGTTGGCGGCGTTGTCGGAGATCCAGCCCTGCGACGTGCCGGGCGGCACGGCGACGTAGTTCGCCCCGGCGGAGTCCTTAAAGTAGAAGGCTTTCAGATAGGGGTCTTGGCCGCAGTTGGTCGGGTTCATGTTCGAGACGTTAATCAGGTAGGCGTCGACCGCGCCGTTCGGGACGTAGGGCGCGTCGCCCGGAACCGCGCCGAGGCTCCACGAGTGGCCGCTCCCGACGGCGCGGACTTTCTTCCCGTTCGCCTGCGCCTGCCCCAAGATTTGGGTGAGGTCGTCGAGGGTGGTCGGCTCGAAGTAGCAGGTGGACTGGAATTGAATCGTGCCCGCCCAGTTGTCCCACACGTGATCCTGTTGGCATTGGCTATCATTGCTCTCTGTCATCTGTTTTCTCCTTAAGCTGAGGCTTGACAGCAACGCGAGGCGCGTACGAGGTCTTCACCAAATTCGACATCGGCGCGCGGCCGACGGGCTTTGCGGGCCGCCCGCCGGGGCTCTTCTCCGCGAGCGTCGGACGGGTCGCCGCAGGGTCTCGGCAGACGGGCCGCCGCCGCCGCAAGCCCTGCGCGCATGGCGTATGGTTCGTTGTTCCGGTTAGTGCGGCCGGCGGGGGGCTGAACCCTCGCCCCTGCGGGGAAGACTAACGGAGCCGTCACAAGGACGCCGCGCAAAAAGAGTCGGCCGACGACCCTTCGCATGTCTGGTTAGCACGTGAGGCGTCTCCTTATTCGTGGTAGGTACTGCGAACTGGAAAGCGCGTTCCGGGAGCGCCCGGAGGAAACTTCGAGAGGTAACAGGTGGCACGATATTCCGGGGCCGCGTGGTTGTCAACACTCTGGCGGGGAGCGTTCGACGAAAGGAAAGGCGCGGGCCGAGCGAAGACTTCCCGCGTGGGGGCGCGCTCCGGTAGATGGTACGCGGCGGCGCTCTGCCGCGTGCGCCCGTCAGCGCCCGTCGGGCGGTGAACCGGAAGCAGACTCGCCGCCCGACACCGCACCGGGCCGGGGCGGAATTAGCTTGATTGTTGCCGAGAGTTTGAAGGATATTCGCAGCCGCTCCGTGCCCGGCCGATCCGGGCGTCAGGCGGCTCGCGTCCGCGAACGGCACGCGGCCGACCGCTGATCAGCAAGCACGTCATTGTGAGCTTGGCCGTGGCCTCGCCGTGTCGGCGGCGGGTGATGTCCGGCGTCAGGCTAACTTAGGCGATTGGAGGTCTGCACATGCACCGCATCACATCCCCCGGCGGCGTCACCGTCTCCTTCGAGAAGTACGGCGGCGGGCCGCCCCTCGTGCTCGTGCACGGGGGCTTCAGCGATCACAGGACTAACTGGGAGTTTGTGAAGCCGCTGTTCGAGACGCGGTTCACCGTCCACGCCGTCGCCCGCCGCGGCAGGGGCGAGACGGACGCGACCGCGGGCCACGCGCTCGAAGATGAGGGCGCGGACGTCGCGGCGCTGATTCAGTCAATCGGCGAACCCGTCTTCCTGCTCGGCCACTCCTACGGCGCGCAGACCGCGCTCGCCGCCGCGGCCAGAGTCGCGGCCCGCGTCCGCAAGCTGGTGCTCTACGAGCCGCCGTGGCCGACCACACTCGCCGAGGACTTAGTGGCGCGGCTTGAGGGGCTGGCCGAGGCCGGGCGCTGGGACGATCTCGCGGCGGCGTTCTTCCGCGACGGCCTGCGCGTCCCCGCGGAGGAGCTGGACGGGCTGCGGGCCTCCGAGCTTTGGCCGCCTATCGTCGCGGACGCCGAGGCGACGCTGGGCGACCTGCGCGCGCTCGTCAGGTACGACTTCGACGCCGGGCGCTTCCGCGAGCTGCGGATGCCCGTGCTGCTCCAAGTCGGCACCGAAAGCCCCCGCGAACTCTACGTCACCGACGCCCTCGCCGCCGCCCTGCCCGACGTTCGCGTCGAGGAGTTGCCCGGCCAAGCGCACGAAGGGATGACCACCGCGCCCGAGATGTACGCCGCGGCGGTGTCCCGCTTCCTGCTCGGGTAGGCGCGAAGCACGATCCGGGCGGGCGCGGCCTGCCGCCGCCTGC
>DATCVD010000273.1:0-2631 GCA_036567125.1 Pyrinomonadaceae bacterium
CGCGCACGTGCTCCCGTTCGTCGCGCCGCTGCCGCAGCAGCAACAGCCGGGCGCGCACTCCGAGGGTCAGGCGGCGCAGCCGCCGGCCGCGAAGCCGGAGGCCCCAGCGCCGGCCGCCGAGGCCGACCTGCACGTCATCACGTCGCCCATCGTCGGCACGTTCTACCGCGCCGCCTCGCCCACGTCCGATCCGTTCGTCCGCGCCGGCAGCCACGTCGAGCCGGACACGGTCGTCTGCATCATCGAGGCGATGAAGCTGATGAACGAGATTCAGGCCGAGGTGTCGGGGACGGTCGAGAAAGTCTACGTCGAGAACGGACAGCCGGTCGAATACGGCCAGCCGCTCTTCGGGATCAAGAAATAGCCGCGACGGGTAAACCGTGACGGGCGGCGGGCCAAGCCGGTCTCGCCCGTCACCTGTCACCCGTCACGGCCGGCGGCTCTTATGATTCTTTTCGGCCCGCGCAAATTCAGGAAGGTGCTGATCGCGAACCGCGGCGAGATCGCGTTGCGGATCATCTGGGCGTGCAAGGAGATGGGGATCAAGACCGTCTCGGTGCACTCTCAGGCCGACCGCAACTCGCTGCACGTCCGCTTCGCCGACGAGTCGATCTGCATCGGCCCCGCGCCCTCCGCGCAGAGCTACCTGAACATCCCGTCGATCATCAGCGCGGCCGAACTCTACAACGTCGACGCGATCCACCCCGGCTACGGCTTCCTCGCCGAGTCGGCGCAGTTCGCCGAAATCTGCGAGGCGTGCAACATCAAGTTCATCGGCCCGCGCGCGTCCGTGATCAAGATGATGGGCGACAAGGTGGAGGCGCGGCGCGCGATGAGCGAGGCCGGAGTGCCGATCCTGCCGGGCAGCCCCGGCCCCGTCCAGTCGGGCGAGGAGGCGAAGCGGATCGCGGCCGAGATCGGCTACCCCGTGATCGTCAAGGCTTCGGCCGGCGGCGGCGGCCGCGGGATGCGCATCGTGCGCAGCGAGGCCGAGATCGCCCACGCGGTCGAGACCGCGTCGAACGAGGCGCTCGCGGCGTTCAAGAACGGCGACGTTTACGTCGAGCGTTACATCGAGCGGCCGCGCCACATCGAGATTCAGGTGATGGCCGACGAGCACGGCAACTGCGTGCACTTGGGCGAGCGCGACTGCTCGATCCAGCGCCGCCACCAGAAACTTTTGGAGGAAGCGCCCAGCCCCGCGCTCACGCCGGAGCTGCGCGCCGAGATGGGCCGCGTCGCGGTCGAGGCGTGCAAGCGCGTCGGCTACTCGAACGCCGGGACGATCGAGTTCCTTCTGGACGAGGACGGCCGCTTCTACTTCATGGAGATGAACACGCGCGTGCAGGTCGAGCACCCGGTCACCGAGATGGTGACGCTCGCCGACATCGTGCGCAACCAGATTCGCGTCGCCGAGGGCGAGGAGCTGGCCTACGCGCAGGACGACGTGATCATCGTCGGCCACTCCATCGAGTGCCGCATCAACGCCGAAGACCCCGACACGTTCGCCCCGTCGCCCGGACTGATCACGGCCTGCAACATTCCGGGCGGGCCGGGCGTCCGCGTGGACACGGCGATCTACCCCGGCTACTTCGTGCCGCCCTACTACGACTCGATGATCGCCAAGCTGATCGTCCACGCGCGCACGCGCGACCTCGCCATCATGCGGATGCGCCGCGCGCTCGAAGCGATGGTCATCGAGGGGATCAAGACGACCGTCCCGCTCCACCAGCGGATCATGGAGGACGACGAGTTCCAGTCGGGCAACTATTCGACGAAGTTCATGGAGCGCTTCGGCGGGCGCGCGACTGGCGCGGCCGGCGCGAGGAAAATAGCGAGCGCCTGAGGACGGCGCGCGGCGCGTTGACGGCGGCCCCAAACGCCTTTATAATGAACGACTTTCGCGCGGTCTGATTTCGCGCTATCAGGAGAGTTAGAGAGATGTCTTACGCAATCATCAGGTCGGGCGGCAAGCAGTTCCGCGTCGCGGAGGGCGAGACCGTCCGCGTGCCGTCAATCGACGCGGAGGCGGGCGAGACGGTCGAGCTGGAGGCGCTCGTCATCGGCGGCGGCGAGGGCGGCGGGACGCGCGTCGGCACGCCCGCGGTTGACGGCGCGCGCGTCACGGGCACGGTCGTCGAGCACGGCCGCGGCGACAAGATCATCGTCTTCAAGAAGAAGCGCCGCAAGCAGTACAAGCGCACGCGCGGCCACCGCCAAGACTTCACGGCGGTGAAGATCGATTCAATCGGGTAGAGCAGAGGTTAGAGGCTAGAGGTTAGAAAAGCAGGATCGCTGTCTCACTAACCTCTAACCTCTGACCTCTACTGAGGTTTCATCATGGCACACAAAAAAGGCGTCGGCTCGTCGCGCAACGGGCGCGACTCGAACTCGCAGCGGCTGGGCTTGAAGAAGTTCGGCGGCCAGCAGGTCTTGGGCGGCAACATCCTCGCGCGGCAGCGCGGGACGAAGTGGAAGCCCGGCAAGAACGTCGGGCGCGGCAAGGACGACACGCTGTTCGCTTTGATCGACGGCGTCGTCAAGTTCGAGGACAAGGGCCGCAACGGCAAGTTCATCAGCGTCTACCCGGCCGCGCAAGCGCCGGCCGCCGGGGCCGCGCCGGAGGCGACC
>DATCVD010000274.1:0-5150 GCA_036567125.1 Pyrinomonadaceae bacterium
TTCGGCTGCGGCTTGGGCTGCGCGGGCTGTTCGAGGCAGCGCGAGGCGAGGCCCATAACGGCGGTCGCGCGCAGCACGCGGTCGGAGAGCTTGCGCGCGCTGATGAGCGCGCCTTCGAAGTCGCGCGCGCCGGCCTCGCGGAAGGAGTTGTCGAGTCGGAAGCCGGGCACGTTGAGCGCGCCGTAGGTGCTGAAGCCTTTGCCCTCGATGCGCTGGAGGACGAAGGACGTCGCGAGGTCGGGGTTGTCGAGCGTGTTGACGGTCTTGACGGCGGCGTCGAGCACTTCGAGCGAGCGCAGGGCGTCGAAGTTCGCGAGGAGGTGCGCGACGCCGAGCTGCGTGCGGGCCTTGATCGCGGTGTTCGGGGCCGAGTTGGCCGCGGCGGCGACGGCGTCGAGCAGCTCGCGCGCGCGCGTCTTGTCTTCGAGGCGCTTGATGGCCTCGCGCGCGATCTCGAAGTAGAGGACGGAGCGCAGGTCTAGCTCTTCCACGCGGTCGGCGGCGCGGCGGGCCTCGTCGAACAGGCCGTCGCGGGCGAGGAGCTGCGCGCGCCGGGCGTAGAGCCAGTTGACGAGCTGGCGGCGCGCCTGCGGGTCGGAGACTTTCCCGGCGAGTTGTTCGAGCCGCGCGAGGTGTTCGAGCGTGCGGGCGGCGTGGATGGCGTTGGCCGTCTGCCCGTCCCGGCGTTGGGGCGTGGCCGCGCTCTCGGCCGACTCGGCCATCTTCTCGAACGTGTCGAGCCGGCCGACCGTGTCGCCCGGATTGAGGTAGCCCTCGGCAGCGACGCGCGGCCCCTCGCCGAAGGCCGACCCGGCGCGCGCCCTCGCCTCCGCGATGCGCTCGCGCAGGTGCGGCGCGCGCTCCTGCGCGATCCGTTCGAGCTGGAGCAGCGCCGAGTAAACCTGCGTCGTCTCCCACTGGTTCGGATCGGTGTCGGACGAGAACTGATCCGGCGTCCTGATCACCACTTCGGCGCGCGCGAGCAGGGCGCGCGTGAACTGTTCGACGAGCGCCGGGTCGGGCTTGAAGCCCGTCGGCACTTCGGCGTGCGTCCACGCGCGGACGCGCGCGACCGGCTCGCTCAGCCCGTAGGCGTAGATCGAGAGGTAAGAGAGATCGTGCGTCGTGCCGGCGGCCGAGTAGGCCGCGAGCGCGTCGCGGAAGAGTTGATCGGCGGCGGCGCGATCCGTCTCGGCGAGCTTGTAGAAGAGAATCGGCAGGTGGAGTCCGGCCGGGTGGCGGAAGCTGTTGCGCGCGACGGCGAGCGCGGCCGGGCGATCAACGTCGAGCAGATCGTAGGCGAGGTGGACGAGCTTATCGCCCACGCCCTGCGTCGGCAGCGCGGCCGCCGGCTTCGCGCCCTCCGCCTCGCGTGCCGAGTCCTCGGCCGTCTGCTCGGCGAGGCGGCGCGCCCACGCCGAGTCGCGCCGCCCGACGGCGCGCATCACCTCGAACCGCTGATCGGGCATGACGATGGCGATGCGGCCGTCCACCTGCCTCTCGTCGCCGCGCTGGCGGTAGTACTTCGTGGCGAGGTCGAAGGCGGCCGAGAAGAGGCCGCGGGCGGCCTCCTCGTCGCGCGGCCACAGCAGATCGGCGGCACGCACGAGCACGCCGATCTGGCCGGCCGACGCCTCGAACGACTTCGCCTCCTCGGCCTGCTGGCGGACGAGCGCGACGGCGCGCTGTTCGTCGCACGGCGCGTCCGTCCCCGCCGCCGGCTTCTGAGTTGGCGCGGCCCACCCGGCGCGAGGCGGCGAAAGCAGCGCGAAGGCCAGCCACGCGGCCGCCGCGAATCTTCGTCCCCGGTGTGCGAGTCTCATCTTCGGCTTCCCTCCGTCCGCGCGTCGTCAAGTCCACAGTGAAAGACGGGGCGGCACGCCGCAAGTTTCACTTTTTTGCGCGCGCCGTCAACAGATTTTCGCGCGGCCCGGCCTCGCTTGTGCAACGGTTCTGCGTCCCGTAAAATCATCGTTTCTTCTCTCCCGAAGATCGTGGACTGTAGCGGCCGGGAAACCTTTTTACGATGGCAATCGACCGGATCACGGTGCGCGGGGCGCGCCAGCACAACCTCAAGAACGTCAGCGTCGAAATCCCGCGCGACCGGCTGACGGTCGTGACCGGGCTTTCGGGTTCGGGCAAGTCCTCGCTCGCCTTCGACACGATCTACGCCGAGGGGCAGCGCCGCTACGTCGAGTCCCTGTCGGCCTACGCGCGGCAGTTCCTCGATCAGCTCGAACGGCCCGACGTTGACTCGGTTGACGGACTCTCGCCCGCCATCTCCATCGAGCAGAAGACGGTCTCGCGCAGCCCGCGCTCGACGGTCGGCACGGTGACGGAGGTTTACGACTACCTGCGCCTGCTCTTCTCCTCCGTCGGCCAGCCGCACTGCCACCTGTGCGGCGCGGCGATCACGCGGCAGTCGGTCGAGCAGATCGTCCTGAGCGTGCTCGCGCTGCCCGAAGGCGAGCGCGTGATGGTGCTCGCGCCGGTCGTCCGCGGGCGCAAGGGCGAGTTCAAGAAGGAACTCGAAAAGCTGGCGAAGGACGGCTTCCTGCGCGCCCGCATCGACGGCGAGCTCGCCTCGCTCGACGAGGAGATCAAGCTCGACAAGCGGCGCAACCACACCATCGAGGCCGTCGTCGACCGCCTGCTCATCAAGCCGGGCGTCAGCGAGCGCCTGACCGAGTCAGTCCGCACCGCCCTGAAGCTGACGGGCGGCGCGGTGCTCATCTCGGTCGTCGACGGCGAGGAGAAGCTTTACTCGGAGCGGATGGCCTGCGTGAACTGCGGCATCAACGTGCCGCCGCTCGAACCCCGCTCCTTCTCGTTCAACTCGGCCTACGGCGCGTGCAAACGCTGCCACGGCCTCGGCACGGTCTTGGAAATCGATCCGGCCAAGCTGATCCCCGACGCCAACGAGCGCGCCGACAAGTTGATCTTCCTCGGCGCGGCCGACAAGCAGGGCTCGGCCTACCTGAAGAGCGCGCTCGCGGCCGTCGCCGAGCACTTCGGCGCGCCGCTCGCGGCCCCCTTCGCCGAGCTGCCGCGCGCCGTGCGCGACGCGTTCTTCCACGGCGTCGAAGGACAGATCGCGTTTCGTCAGGGACTCTACAGCTATCAGGGCGACTGGCGCGGCGCGATCCGCCACCTGCGCGAGCGGATGAACGACGCGCCCTCGGAGAAGGTCAGGGCGGCGCTCGAAGAGTTGGTCTCGCCGGTCGGGTGCCCGGAGTGCGCGGGCAAGCGTTTGCAGCCCGAGTCGCTCGCCGTCAAAGTCGGCGGACTCGGCATCGCGGACTACACGGCGCTGCCCATCGAGTCGGCGGCGGCCGTCTTCGACAAGATCAAGCTCAACCAGCGCGAGGAGCAGATCGCCGGCCTCGTCCTGCGCGAGATTCGCAACCGCATCAACTTCCTCGCGCAGGTCGGCCTCGGCTACCTCACGCTCGACCGCCCGTCGGCCACGCTCTCCGGCGGCGAGGGCCAGCGCATCCGCCTCGCCACGCAGATCGGCTCGCAGCTGCGCGGCGTGCTCTACGTCTTGGACGAGCCGTCCATCGGCCTGCACCCGCGCGACAACCAGCGCCTGCTTGAGACGCTGACGGCGCTGCGCGACCTCGGCAACACCGTCCTCGTCGTCGAGCACGACGAGGAGACGATCCGGCGCGCGGACTACGTCGTCGATCTCGGCCCGGCCGCCGGCGCGCACGGCGGCGAGGTGGTCGCCGCGGGCACGCCCGCCGAGATCGCCTGCAATGCGGCGTCCGTCACCGGCCGCTACATCTGCGGCCAGCTGAGCATCGGGTTGCCCGACGAGCGCCGCGCGCCGAACGGCCACTGGATCACGGTGCGCGGCGCGCGCGAGCACAACCTGAAGAACATCGACGTGGCCTTCCCGCTCGCCACGCTGACGGTCGTCACCGGCGTCTCCGGCTCCGGCAAGTCAACGCTCATCGACGACATCCTGTACCGCGCGCTCGCGCAGCACCTCTACGGCTCGCTCGCCGAGCCGGGCGAGTATTCTTCCATCGAAGGGCTGGAGCACCTCGACAAGGTGATCGAGATCGATCAGTCGCCCATCGGCCGCACGCCGCGCTCGAACCCGGCGACCTACACCGGCCTCTTCACGCCGATCCGCGAGCTGTACGCGATGCTGCCCGAATCGCGCGAGCGCGGCTACAAGCCGGGCCGCTTCTCGTTCAACGTCAAGGGCGGGCGCTGCGAGGCGTGCGAGGGCGACGGCATGAAGCGCATCGAGATGAACTTCCTGCCCGACGTCTACGTCCTCTGCGACGTGTGCCGCGGGGCGCGCTACAACCGCGAAACCCTGTCGGTCAGGTACAAGGGCAAGTCCATCGCCGACCTGCTCGACACGACCATCGAGGAGGCGATGCCGCTCCTCGAAAACATCCCGCAGATCAAGCAAAAACTTCAGACGCTGCTGGACGTGGGCCTCGGCTACATCAAGCTCGGCCAGTCGGCGACGACCCTGTCGGGCGGCGAGGCGCAGCGCATCAAGCTCGCCCGCGAGCTCTCGAAGCGCGCGACCGGGAGAACCATCTACATCCTCGACGAGCCGACCACCGGACTCCACTTCGCCGACGTGCACAAGCTGCTCGACGTGCTCCAGCGTCTCGTCTCGCTCGGCAACACCGTCATCGTCATCGAGCACAACCTCGACGTGATCAAGTCGGCCGACCACGTCATCGATCTCGGCCCCGAAGGCGGCGAGGGCGGCGGCCGCGTCGTCGCCTGCGGCACGCCGGAAGAGGTCGCGCGCGTGCGCAAGTCGCACACGGGGCAGGCGCTCCGGCCGCTCCTGAACGGCCACGCGGCGAACGGCAACGGCAACGGGCGCGCACGCAACGGCAAGGCGGCCGCGACCGCCGCGCGCGAAAAGACCGCTTGAACCGCGCGCCATTGGCGGTTAGCATACGGGCGGCACTCGAAACGCCGCGATCCCTCCGCACACGACGGCGTTGGCGACGCGGCCCGATTCCAAACAACATAAGGGAACTCTAATGACTAACTCTTACCCCCGTCTCTCTCTGCCGTCGCTCGCCGCGGCGGCGGCGTTCGCCATCATCTGCACTCATGCCGCCGCCGCGCAGGACGCGCCGCGGCCCGTCTCAGCGCCCCCCGCGCCG
>DATCVD010000275.1:0-5760 GCA_036567125.1 Pyrinomonadaceae bacterium
CGCGGCCTCGCCGCCGCGGACGACGCCGACACCGTGCTCGACGTGCCGCGGCGCGAAACGGGGCTGTCCGCCGCGCCCGACGACGCTTCGGGGATTTCGATCATCCCGAAGGCCATCCAACTCCGGCTGGAGAGCGACGACTCGCACGAGCGCGCGCAGAGCGTGCTGGCGCTCGCGCGCCTGAACACCGACGAGGCGTTCACGCAAATCTGCGCCGCCTTCGACGACCGCGCCGAAGAGGTGCGCGAGGCCGCGGCCCGCGCGCTCTACGAAGTCTCCGAAGATCGCGCCGAGTCGTTCACGCGCGCGCTGCGCGAGGCTTCGCCCGAACGCCGCCGCAACATCGGCGCGGCGCTCGCCTCGTCCGGCCTCGCGGACGACGCCGTCTCGCAGTTGACGGGCGAGTCGCGCGACCGCACCTACGACGCCTTCTCGCTCCTGTTCTTGATGGCGAAGGCCGGCGAGACCGCGCCGCTGATCCGCGCCATCGAGTCGCACCCGGACAGCGAGGTGCGCCTCGCCGTCGTCAAGCTGCTCGCGCTCTCGGGGCAGCAGGAGGTCTTGCCCTCGTTCCGCCGCCTCGCCGTGCGCGGCTCGCTGCCCACGGACGTGCGCGCCGCCGTCATGGAGGCCATCTACCAGATCAGCAGCAGCGGCACGGCCAAGACGCCCGCGGGAACAAAGCCGTGAATCGTGAATCGTGAATCGTAAATCGTTAACAGAAGTTGAAGGGCTGCCGGCGTCGTCGGCGGCCCTTCGACTTTGAGAGCGGGTTCTTCCTCCATTCACGATTCACGATTCACGATTCACGAGTTAGCGATTCACGAGTTAGCGATTTACGAACCGGCGATTTACAATTTATCTCGCCATGCCTTTCAAATTACGTTCCGAATTCCGGCCGCAGGGAGATCAGCCCGCGGCCATCGACGCGCTCACCCGCGGCCTCGGCGACGGCGCGAAGGATCAGGTCTTGCTCGGCATCACCGGGTCGGGGAAGACCTTCACCGTCGCCTCCGTCATCGAGCGCACGCAGCGCCCGACGCTCGTCATCGCGCACAACAAGACGCTCGCCGCGCAGCTCTATCAGGAGTTCAAAGGCTTCTTCCCCGAAAACTCCGTCGAGTACTTCGTCTCCTACTACGACTACTACCAGCCCGAAGCCTACGTGCCCGCCTCCGACACCTACATCGAGAAGGAGGCGACGGTCAACGAGGAGATCGACCGCCTGCGCCTGTCCGCCACGCGCGCCCTGTTCGAGCGGCGCGACGTGATCGTCGTCGCCTCCGTCTCGTGCATCTACGGCCTCGGCGACCCGGACGCCTACTACAACATGCTGCTCTTCGTCGAGCCGGGCCAGAAGATGGGCCGCGATCAACTCTTGCAGAAGCTGGTCGAGCTACAGTACGAGCGCAGCGACGTCGAGTTCGACCGCGGCAGTTTCCGCGTGCGCGGCGACGTGATCGAGGTCTACCCGTCCTATCAGGATCAGGCTTACCGCATCGAGCTGTGGGGCGACGAGGTTGACACCGTCTCGACCATCGACCCGCTGCTCGGCGAAGTCCTCGAAAAGCACACGGCGCGCCTGCCGATCTACCCGAAGACGCACTACGTGATGCCGAAGACCACGGTCAAGCGCGCGCTCAAGACGATCCGCGAGGAGCTCGACTGGTGGGAGCCGAAGCTGATTCAGGAGGGCAAGCTCGTCGAGGCGCAGCGGCTGCACCAGCGGACGATGTACGACCTTGAGATGATCAAGGAGATGGGCTTCTGCCGCGGCATCGAGAACTACTCGCGCCACCTGACGGGCAAGCCGCCGGGCGCGCCGCCGCCGACCCTGCTCGACTACCTGCACGAAGACACCATCGTCGTCATCGACGAGTCGCACCAGACCGTCCCGCAGGTGCGCGGCATGTTCCACGGCGACCAGTCGCGCAAGCGCACGCTCGTCGAGTACGGCTTCCGCCTGCCCTCGGCGATGGACAACCGCCCGCTCAACTTCGAGGAGTTCGAGGGGCGCGTCGGCCAGACCATCTACGTCTCCGCTACGCCCGGCCCGTACGAGCTGACGCGTTCGGCCGGCGAGGTCGTCGAGCAGATCATCCGCCCGACGGGCCTGACCGACCCGGAGGTGGACGTGCGGCCCGTGAAGGGCCAGATCGACGATCTCTTGGAGGAGTGCCGCGTCCGCGCCGAGCGCAACGAGCGCGTGCTCGTCACGACCCTGACGAAGAAGATGGCGGAGGACTTGACCGAGTATTTCGCGGAGGTGGGGGTGCGCGTCCGCTACCTGCATTCGGACATCGAGACGCTGGAGCGGATCAAAATCCTGCGCGACCTGCGGCGCGGCGAGTTCGACGTGCTGGTCGGCATCAACCTCCTGCGCGAGGGGCTAGACCTGCCCGAAGTCTCGCTCGTCGCCATCCTCGACGCGGACAAGGAGGGCTTCCTGCGCTCCGAGTCGTCGCTCATCCAGACCATGGGCCGCGCCGCCCGCCACGCGTCGGGCCGCGCGCTCCTCTACGCCGACCGCGTCACCGACTCGATGCGGCGCGCGCTCGACGAGACCAACCGCCGCCGCACGATCCAGCAGGAGTACAACCGCGAGCACGGCATCACGCCGCAAACCATCGTCAAGGCCATCGAGTCCACGCTCGTGACGGCCTACGAGGCCGACTATTTCAAAGTGCCGCTCGACCTCGAATCGATCGAGGAGTATTCGAAGGGCAACATCCGCGAGACGATCGCGCGGCTCGAAGGCGAGATGCGCGTCGCCGCCAAGGCGATGGAGTTCGAGCGCGCGGCCGAGCTGCGCGACCGCATCAAATACCTGCGCGAGCGCGAGCTGGTCGCCGTGTAGGGCGGCCGGCGCAGGGCGCGCGGAGGCGGGCGGGCGATGCTCGATCAGATTCAGACTTTCCCCTGCCCGAACTGCCGGCAGTTCATCAGCGACCGCGCAGACGTGTGCCGCTTCTGCGGCGTCGCGGTCGATCACGGGATCGCGCGGATCGTGGCGCACACGCAGCGGCGCGTGAATCAGGCATGCAGCGACGCCAGCCACCTGCGGTCGGCCGCGTTCGTGATGTGGACGTTCCTCCTCGTCAGCCTGATCCCGTACGTGCCGCTGGTGACGTGGAGCTTCCTCGTCACGCTCGTGCTGGTCGCCGTCCTGCTCGTCCGCTGGCAACTGAGGTTCGGCTACATCGAGAACACGAGCGACCCGGACTACGCGAAGGCGAAGCGCAACCGCAGCGTCGCGCTCGCCCTGTGGCTCGCCGCGCTGCTGGCGGCGTTCGTCCTCGTCCCGCCGTTCGTCCCCGAAGCGCCCGACATGATCTGCCCGAGCTGCGAGTAGGGCCGGGGCCGCCGCCGCGATGCTAACGTCCGAACGAGCGCAGACCTTGCCGTGCCCGATGCCCGACGATCCGTCGGAGTTTATATTAACGAGATGATAGTCAAGACGGACGCCGCCGAGACAGTGTCTTACCTCTCCGACGCGAGCAACCTCGCGGGCGGGCGGGCCGAGCGCGTCGTCTTCCCGGAGACGGCCGAGGAAGTCGCGGCCGTGCTCGCGGCGGCGTCGCGCGAGCGGCTGCCCGTGACGGTGTCGGGCGCGGGCACCGGCATCGTCGGCGGGCGCGTGCCGTTCGGCGGGATCATCTTGGCGACCGACAGGCTGAACCGGATCGTCGAAATAGTTAAAGACGACGCGGGCGGCGGACGGGCGACGGTCGGGGCGGGCGTCGTGCTCGCGGATTTTCGCCGTGCGGTCGAATCACGTGGGCTGCTCTACCCGCCCGACCCGACCGAGTGGAGCTGCTACGTCGGCGGGACGGTGGCGACGAACGCTTCGGGCGCGCGCACCTTCAAGTACGGCCCGACGCGCCGGTACGTGCGCCGCCTCAAGCTCGCGCTCGCGACCGGCGACGTGGTCGACCTGCGGCGCGGTGACGCGCGCGCCGACGCGGAAGGGAACTTGAGGCTGCCGCTGGCGGGCGGCCGCGCCGTCGATCTGAAGCTGCCGACCTACCGGATGCCGCGGACGCGCAAGCACGCGGCCGGCTACTTCGTCGAGCCGCGGATGGACGCCGTCGATCTGTTCGTCGGCAGCGAGGGCACGCTCGGCGTCGTCTGCGAGGTCGAGGTCGATCTGCTCGCGAAGCCGGAGAGCTATCTGGCCGGCGTCGTCTTCTTCGAGGACGAGGACGATCTGCTCGCCTTCGTCCGCGAGGCGCGCTCGCGCTCGCTCCGCACGCGCGCCGAGCGGGAGCGCACGGGGCAGGCGGTCGTGTATCCCGACAGGGGCAGCCCCGAGTCGGAAGAAGAGTGGCCGAGCATGATCGGCGTCGACGCGCGCGCGCTCGAATATTTCGACTCGGAGTCGCTGAAGTTCCTGCGGCCGCACTACCCGGAGATACCGCCCCGCGCCGCCGGCGCGATCTTCTTCGAGCAGGAATTCACCGCGGAGACGGAGGCCGACTACGTGGCGGCGTGGCTCGCGATCCTGCAAAGCCACCGCGCGCTGGCCGATCACTCGTGGTACGCGGTCGACGAACGGGATCAGGCGCGGCTGCGCGAGTTCCGCCACGCGCTGCCCGCGCTCGTCAACGAGTGGATCGCGAGGGCGGGTCAGCGCAAGGTCTCGACCGACATGGCCGTGCCCGACGAGCACTTCGCGCAGATGCTCGCCTTCTACCGCGAGACGCTACGCGGGAGCGGCCTCGGCCACGTCATCTTCGGCCACATCGGCGACAACCACGTCCACGTCAACGTCCTGCCGCGCGATGAAGCGGAGGCGGCCCGCGCGCGAGAGATTTACCAGACCTTCATCCGCCGCGCCGTCTCGCTCGGCGGCACGATCTCGGCCGAGCACGGCGTCGGCAAGCTCAAGCGCGACTACCTGCGCGAGCTTTACGGCGACGCCGCCCTGCGCGAAATGGCGGCGCTCAAACGCGCCCTCGACCCCGCCTGCGTCCTCGGTCGCGGCACCATGTTTGACGAGGAGCTGTTAGCTGTTAGCTCTTAGCTCATAGCCAGCGGGAAAACTCTTTCGTCCCGGCTTACGCGCCGACTTCGGTTTTGATTTCGCTAACAGCTAACAGCTAACAGCTAACAGCTAACAGCTATTGAACCATGTTCCGTTTCACCACCGCAGGGGAGTCGCACGGGCGCGCGCTGGTCGCCATTGTCGAGGGTCTGCCGGCGGGGCTGGCGGTTGGGGTCGAGTTCGTCAACGGCGAGCTGGGGCGGCGGCAGTGGGGCTACGGGCGCGGCGGGCGGATGAAGATCGAGCGCGACCGGGCGGGGATTCTGAGCGGCGTGCGGCACGGGCGGACGCTGGGGTCGCCGGTCGCGCTCTTGATCGAGAATAAGGACTGGGCCAACTGGCAGGACGTGATGGCGGCCGAGCCGCGCGAGCCGGACGAGGCGAAGGCGCGGCGCTTGAAGCGGCCGCGGCCCGGCCACGCAGACCTCGCGGGCGGGCTGAAGTACGGCGCGCGCGATCTGCGCGACGTGCTTGAGCGCGCGTCGGCGCGCGAGACGGCGGCGCGCGTGGCGTGCGGCGCGCTGGCGAAGCTGCTGCTCGCCGAGTTCGGCGTCGAGATACGGAGCCACGTCGCGCAGCTCGGCGGCGTGCCCGGCGCGCCCCTCGAACTGACATGGGGCGAGATCGCGGCCATCCCCGAAGACGCGCCGCTGCGCTGCGGCGACGCGGCCGCGCAGGCGCGCATGATCGAGTCGGTTGACGAGGCGCGGCGCGCG
>DATCVD010000276.1:0-3460 GCA_036567125.1 Pyrinomonadaceae bacterium
CGTCACCCGGATCGTAGCGTTCGATCTCGCGCGCGAGTGCCGCGGCGAACGCGGCCGGGTCGGGCCGCGCGGTCATCGCGCGGATGCCGCAGTTGAGCGGCAGCAACCGGTCGAGCTCGCCGGCCGTGACCATCGGCCCGACGGATCGCTGGACGTGGAGGATGACGGCCGCGCCGGTGGCTACGGCTTCGAGCGCCGCCCGCCCCTTCGCCAACACGATGTCGTATTCGCCCAAGATTTTCTCCGGCCGCTCGCACGTCTCGCCGAGGAGCTTGCCGAAGGCGTCGAGCCTGACGTTCGCGCGCGCGAAAGCCTCGCGCGCGGCCGCGAGGTGCGGGCCTTCCTCGGCGTAGTTGCACAGCAGCAGCGCGCGGCGCGGGCGCGGCGGGAGCGGCGCGGCGCGCGGCGCGAAGCGTTCGAGATCGACGAAGCTCGGCAGCAGGCGGACGCGTTCTTCCGCGACGCCCTGCTCGCAGACGAGCTTGTCGTAGCAGACCTCATCCACGGCGACGTAGCGCAGGACGCGCGGGAACTTCGGCGGCGCGTCGAGCCGGCTGTACCAGTCGTGGCAGACGTATACGGCCGGCACGCCGGGGAAGCGCAGCAGGGCCGTCATCGTCTCGTGCAGGTGGTGGCCGTGGATCACGTCGGGGGTGAAGGAGACGGCCGCGAGGTCGTCCACGACGGGGACGGTCGCCTCGCGGATCTCTCGCGCCACCGCGCCGAGTTCGGGGCTGTAGACGACCGGCTTGTGACCGCGCCGGAGCAGCGCCGCGGCTAGATCGCGCACGTACAGCTCCGTGCCGCCGCGCGAGGCCAGACTGAAGTTCGTGATCAGTACTTTCAATTTCCGCGCCTTCCAGCGCCGCCGTTGCGGGCGCGCGCTCGTGCCGTGCTATAGTCGCCACACATATTCCAAACCGCATCTCCAGCCGACGATTAATCCGACGCCAAACGAATGCCTAAGGTAAGTATTATCATCGCCACCTACAACCGCGCGCGCCTGCTGCCCCGCGCGGTCGAGAGCGCGCGCCAAGCCGGGAGCGACGTGGAAATCGTCGTCGTCGACGACGCCTCGACGGACGAGACGCCGGAGGTGTGCCGCGCGCTTTCGGGCGTCAACTACGTGCGCGTCGAGCGCGGCCAGCGGCTCGGCGGCGCGCGCAACGTCGGCATCCTCGCCAGCGCGGGCGAGTTTCTCGCCTTCCTCGACGACGACGATCTGCGCCTGCCCGGCTCGCTCGACCTTCAGGCCGAGGCGCTGGCGGCGAACCCGGACGCCGGACTCGTTTACGGCCAGACCGTCCTCGGCGATCAGGACTGCGTGCCGACGGGCCGCGTTTACCCGAACCCGTGCCCGCAGGGCGACATCTTCTGGGAGTTGCTGGAACGCAACTTCATCGGCTGCCCGTCCGCGATGTTCCGCCGCTCTTGCCTCTACCGCGTCGGCCTGCCCGCGTCCGACATCCCCGGCATCGAAGACTGGGACTTGTGGGTGCGCCTCGCGGAGATGTACCCGGCCGTCGCGCTGGAGCGGCCGGTCGCGATCTACCGGAAGGCGACGCCCGGCTCGGGCCAGTTCACCTCCGACGCGGCCGCGATGGTGCGCCGCATCACGGCCGCGCACCGCGAACGCTGGATGACGCTCCCGCGCGCGCTAGCCGCCCCGGCCGCGCGGCGGCGCGATGTCGAGCGCCGGTTCTCACGCAACATGGCGACCCACCTGCTCTGGGAGGCCGGGCGCGGCGTCCGGCACGGCAACTTCCGCGCGGCCCGCACGAGCCTGCTGGCGGCGCTGCGCCTCCACCCGGCGGCCCTCATCCACCGCGCCACGCGCCCCTCTAACCTCCTCTTCATCCTCGCGCGCGCGCGCGACTTGGCGGCCGCGCGCTAGAGGCGAAAGGCCGATCCCTGCGTTAAGTGGAAAAGCGATCCGTGAAACTGTCATCCGTGAAGCTGGCGCTCAAAAGAATCGCGCTCGCCGTCGCCGCCACCCTCGTCGCGGTGGTCGTCGTCGAACTGGCGCTCAGGCGACTCGCGCCGCGCTACTACCCCGTCATCGTCGGCTCGTACGAGTACGACCCGGAGCTGGCGTTCCGGCTGCGGCCCGCGTCGCACCTCTTCAAGACGACCGACCACCAGCAGGAGAGCGTCACCAACAAACTCGGCACCGCGAACTTTCAGGAGAGCTTCGACGGCTACCAGTCGCTCGTCTTCGCCGTCGGCGACTCCTTCACGCAGGGGACGGGGCTGCCGGCCGACATGGCCTACCCCGCGCAGCTCGATCTGATGCTCAACCGCGACGAGCAGGGCTTCTACGCCAAGCGGGTCGGCGTCGTGAACCTCGGCGTCGCGGGCTTCGGCGGCGAGCAGGCGTTGCTCAGTTTGCGTCGCTGGTCGGACGCGCTCGGCCCGCCGGCCGTCATCCTCTACATGGGGTGCGACAACGATTTCATCGAAGACTTGGCTTTCAAGAGCGGCGACCGCCACGGGCTTGAGTTGCCGGGCAGCCCCGTCTGGGGCCGCGCGGCGACGCCGATGCGCGTGCTTCAGGAGCACACGCAGATCGGCCTCCGCGTTCGCAACTACCTCCTTGAGAGGAAGCTCGTCCGACTCTCCGATGCGGCCCTCGGGCGCGCGGGCCGCCGCGTCCCCGTGGCCGAGTTGCAGAGGCCGCTGCTCGAACGACTCGCCGCCTACGCGCGCGAGCGCGGCGCGCTGCTGGTCGTCAGTTGGAGCGACCCGACCGACTCTTACGGCTGGCTGAAGGCTTGGGCCGACGGCAACGGCGTCGCCTTCGCCGACTGGGCCCCGAAGGCCGACTCGGTCAGATCGGCGATGCCGGCGCTGCCGCTCGACAACCAGCATTCGGGCGGCCACCACCGCGGCTGGACGAACCGCCTCATCGCGGAGGAATTTCTACGCCGGATGAAGGCCCGCGGCTTTGAAACCAGATGAGGGCCGGCGGCCGCGGAAAGTTTCCGGTCTGAAAGTCGTCGGGCCGCGCTCAGGCCGCGCCCAAGTCGCGGCGCTCCGCGTCGGCACTTTGCGCGTCGGCCGGCCTTTGACCGCCGCCGCCGGACGCGGACAGTCTGCCGTAAGTCTGAAGCAGGATGGGGAGCACCACCTTCGGCGAGAAGAGCCGCTCGTAGCGCGCGCGCGCCGCGCGGCCCATCCGCGCGCGCAGCGGGCCATCTCCGGCGAGCAGGAGCATCGCGTCCGCGAGCGCGGCGGCGTCGCGCGCGGGCACGAGCAGTCCGGCGTCCCGGCCGAGCATGTCGGGGATGCCGCCGACGGCCGAGGCGATGACGGGGACGCCCTGCGCCATCGCCTCGGCGATGCTGTTCGGCGTGCCCTCGGTGTGGCTGGGCAGGACGAGCACGTCGATGCTGCGCAGGAATCGGGCGCGCCCGGCCGCGTCTTCGTAAACGCCCGCGTGCTGGAAGCTCGCGCCCGCGCC
>DATCVD010000277.1:0-3585 GCA_036567125.1 Pyrinomonadaceae bacterium
CGGGCGCTGGCCGTTGCGCGGCCTGCGTGGCCTCTAGCTTTTCAGCTTCTTGCGCGCCTCCGGGACGGCGAGGGCGCGTTCGAGGTTGATGACGCGGTAATCGACGACTTCCTTGTAGAGCTTCTGCGAGTTGACCGTGTCGCCCGCCTTCTCGTAGGCGCGCGCGAGCAGCAGCTTGTGGAACACGTCGGTCAGGTCGGCCTGCTTCAAGTGCTCGATGGCCTTGGCGTGGTCGCCGGCTTCGAGCTTGAGGTAGCCGGCGATGTAGTGGTACGACGGCATGAACTGCTTGCCCTGCTCGCCGCCCTCGTCGATCATCTTCTTGATCAACTCGGCCTCCTTCCACGCCTCCGCGTGCTTGCCCATCTTGGCGAGCGCGCGGCCGCGGCCGTGGTGCAGGCGGCCCAGCCAGATCATCTTCTGGTCGTCGGGCAGGTTGCTGCCCGGCACGGTCTGGTAGCCCTTCTCGTAAGACTTGATCGCCTCCTCGGGCTGGCCGTTTTCGAGCTGCAGGCGGGCGATGGAGTTCCAGACGAAGACGGGCGGGAACTGGGCCGCGTTGGGCGACTTCACGTACTCATCCTGAAACTGCTGAAGCGTCTTGAGCGCGGCCGGGATGTTGCCCTCGTAAATGTGGGTGTAGGCGAGGCCGTAGCCGGGGCCGAAGGCGACGACCTCCTTCGGCTTGCGCGCGAGCGCGGTCTGGTACATCTCGCGGGCCTTCGCGTAGTCGCCTTTGAGCAGGTGGTAGTTGCCGAGGAAGTTGTAAACGCGGGGCGTCGAGCCGTCGAGTTTGAGCGCGGCCTCGAAGTGGGCGCGCCCCTCTTCGGGGTTCTGGTTGATCGTCGCCTGACCCAGCATCATCCGCACCATCCGCTCGCCGGGGTAGTCGGCGGCGAGTTGCTTGAGGAGGGGCAGCGCGTCGGCCCCCTTGCCCGAACGCACGAGCGCGACGGCCTCGATGTAGCGGCGCTCGCCGTCGGAAGCCTTCTTCGCCAGCTCGACCGCCTTCTCCATGAGCGGGTTCGGCGCGCCGGGCGGCGGCGGCGGCGCGCCCTGCGGCGGCGGCGTGAAGGTGGCGACGAGGTACTGGCCGAAGGCGAAGTCGGGGTCGGCCGCGACCGCCTTCTGCGCGAGCGCGAGCGCGTCGGGGCCGCCCTGGAACGTCTCGATCATCCGGACGACACGCTCGGCCGCCTCCCTCGCCTCCTTCGACTTGGTCGTGAAGACGAACTTCTTGCCCTCGCCCTGTGCGAGGGCGGCCGTCGCTGACAGGAGCACGAGCGAGGCGAACACCAACAGGCCACGCGCGGGTGACATCAGTCTCATTTCTTTCTCCTTGAAATTTTTTATTCGCAATCCGAGAGTTGTCGAAACGCCTTGAGGCCGGCTGAAGGGCCTGCTGACCCTGCGGGAAATCGCCTGCCGATGCAGTGTGAAACGATCCACGGATCGCAGAGGTTCGGGCGAATTTACAGCAGCGGCCGCGCGATAGCCAGCACCCGCGCCGCCCGCGCTCGCACGCGCCGCCGCGCCTGCACGTTTCGGCGCAGCCCGCAGACGCTTTGCTGCGCGCCGCGGCGGGGCGGCTTTTTAACCGCGCCGGGCGGCCCCGTTTTCCCCCGAAAAGAGTGGTGTAACTTTGCGACCGCGGCGCGCGTCTAATGGCACGGACGTTGCCAGCATCTACTGCGCGACGGCGCGGCGGGCGGTAAGGCGACGCCGGAGAGCCGGGGGGTTTAACAATTATGACGAGGGAGAAAGAACTGAAAGTCGGCGGCGGGCAGTTGCCGGGGCGCGTCAGGCTGTCGGCGCATGTGCCGCGCGGGCTGATGCTGAGCGTGGCCTACAAGGGCGAGCGCGCCGCGTCCGTCCTGCTGACGCCGGAGCAGGTGCGCGAGCTTCGCGCCGCGCTCGACGAGATCGAGCCGGCCGTCGGATCGGACGTACAGTGCGGCGGCCACCTGAAACTCGCCGCCTAGACCGCAAAGTTTTAACGACATCGGCCGCACGCCATCAGGCGTCGGCCGTGACGAGAGGATGCCCGGCCGCGAAGGGGAGAGCGCGACCGGGCATCCTCTCTTAACTTTCGTGCGCGCGATTCTAAAATCGTGCGCGCCCCGTTCCTAAGTCCCGCGCGCCGTCAGGGCACGCCTTCGAGCGGGCGCTCCGCGATCTGAAAACCCATTTCGGGCTGCCCGGCGTCGTACGTGACGCGGCGGCTGACATTCTCGCGGAAGTCGTCGATCTCCAACTCCAACTTTCCGCCGCCGATCTTATAGCCGTCCGCCGAAGTGACCGGCGCCCAGCACGACTCGTAGCGGACGGCCTTCGAGTCCGCGACGCGCCGCCCGGCGTCGAGCTTGATCCAGACGAGATCGCACTCCACGCCCGCGCCGCACTGCCGCGCGTCCGGCCTGAGCTTCGACGGCCCGCACGCGGCGACGACGAGGTAGACTGACGAACCCCCGCGCGCCGCGAACAGCAGCTCAACGTCCTCCAAACGGGCCGCGCTGATCTGGTCGCCGAGGTTCAGGCGGTGCGACCTGCCTCGCTCGGCGAGGACGATCAGGCGGCCCCGCCCGCGAACCCTAAGACCGGCCGCCGCGCCCGTCTGCGCGGGCGCTCGGGGCGCGGCGAAGATCAGTGCGAGCGCGACGATCAGTGTTCTCATCTTCGGGTGCGCGTTTGACGCCGCGGAGTCGGTCGCGGCGATAATGCGTGCGACTCGCCTTTTACGCGCCGGCCCGCCGATCTGCTAAAACTTCCCGCGGGCGCGGCGAGTCGGGCGGCTCAACTATACTATCGCCGCGCCGAAAGGTTAATTTCGTCAAAGCTTAATTTCTTCTGACGGCGACGGCCGCCCGCGCCGCCTGAGTCTTGCCGCCGAAAGCGTGATGACGACGAGTCCTAGCACAGAGATGATCGACGCGGCGGGCGGCACAGCGGCCGACGGTGGGGCCGTCGATTTCGAGATCGCGATCATCGGCGCGGGCTTCGGCGGGCTGGGCGCGGCCATCCGTTTGCGGCAGCGCGGCATCGACGACTTCGTCATCTTCGAGCGCGCCGCGGACGTGGGCGGGACGTGGCGCGACAACACCTACCCCGGCTGCGCCTGCGACGTGCAGTCGCACCTCTACTCGTTCTCCTTCGCGCCGAACCCCGACTGGACGCACTCGTTCTCGCGCCAGCCCGAAATCTGGGACTACCTGCGCCGCTGCGCGCGCGACTTCGGCGTGCTGCCTCGCGTCCGGTTCAATCACGACGTCAGAGACGCCGCGTGGGACGAATCCGCGCGGCGCTGGCGCGTCGAGACCTCGCACGGCAGTTTCACGGCCCGCGCGCTCGTCGTGGCGGCGGGCGCGCTCAGCGAGCCTTCGCTGCCGGACTTGCCCGGCCTCGCGGCGTTTCGCGGCAGGGTGTTCCACTCGGCGCGCTGGGATCACGGGTACGACTTAACGTCGCGCCGCGTGGCGGTCGTCGGCACGGGCGCGTCGGCCGTCCAGTTCGTGCCGGAGATTCAGCCGCGCGTCGCCCGGCTCGACGTGTACCAGCGCACGCCGCCGTGGGTGATGCCGCGGCGCG
>DATCVD010000278.1:0-4134 GCA_036567125.1 Pyrinomonadaceae bacterium
GTTCGACTTCGCCGGCCGCGTCGGTCGGCGCGAAGCGCGCGGGCGTGGTGCGCATCGGCGTCATCCCGCCGAGCAACAAGACGGACAAGCAGGTCGGCATCGACGCGCTGCGCGCGCAACTCGTCGCGGCGCTCTCCGGCGGCAACGTCGAGGCCGTCGCGCTCGAAGCCAACTCGCCGGGCGGGCTGGAGGCCGAGGCGCGCGCCAAAGAGTGCGACTTCCTGCTCTACACCGACATCGTCTCGGTGAAGCAGTCGGCGGCGAGCAAGATCGGCGGCTTCCTCGGCCGCGCCACGGGCGCGAGCGACGCGAAGCCGAAGCACGAGGCGCGCGTCGAGTTCAGCCTCGTCGCGGCGGGGTCGTCCGCCCCGGTGCTCGAATCGAACGCCACGGCCAAAGAGGACGGCACGGCCGACGCCGCCGTCGGCTCCGCCCTCCGCCGCGAGGCGCAGCTCGTCGCCGCGAAGGTTCGCAAGTAAGTCCGGTCGGCCGCCCGCCGTCCGTCGTCGGCCGTCGCTCGTCAGTTTTCATCAGCCCGGCGGCGGCGGGCTGAGCGCCGAAACGTTCGCGCCGGCCGCGACATACAGATCGAGGCCGGCGCGGACGCTTAACCGTTAGCCTCCGCCGACCGACCGCACACGTTCCCGCCCGCGGCGCGCCCGACCGCGCCGCCCTTTAACCCGCCCGCCGGCCAAGCCCCCACGGCCGGGGGCGAGAATGTCTTTCGCGCTCACCACGGAAGGAGTCGAATCAGGATGTCCCCCAGCACTGACCCGGCGAAGTCGGCCGCGCCGCCGCGACAGGTGAAGACGGAAGAAAAACATAACGAAGAAGAATGGAGGGAGAAGCGGCGGCACAGGAACTACCTGCGGCCAGTCGCGTGGCTGCTCGGCCGCCAGTTGCTCTCCAGCCTCAAGGGGACGCTGCTCTTCACGGCCTACGGCAGCAAGCTCGACGCGCGCGACTGGATGCGCGCCGAGGAGTTCCCCTTCGCCACCCCGGAGGCGGCCAGAAAGTTCCTCGCCGGCGCGCGCAAGGCGCGGGGCGAGACTCCGGCCGACGCCCCGCCGGAGTCGGGGATCTCGTTCTCCGAGATCGAGGCGGCGGCCGACGAGTGGTGGCGGCGGCAGGCCGAGCAGGCGGAGGGCGGCGGCCCCGCGCCCGAGCGCGGCGAGTTCTGGTTCGACTACATCTCCGACACGGGCGACGGCATGAAGGCCACCTACAGCATCGCCTACCTCTGCACGAGCGACCTGTGGGTCGGGAAGCCGCTCGCGGCCCTCCAGACGGAGCCTTTCGGCTCAAGCCGCAACGGCCCCGCCGTCGGCTTCGTCGCCAGCCCCGACGCGCCGACCGAGCCGAGCGACGACTGCCCGAACGCCGATCTCAACCGCGCCGCCGACGCGCTCGACGCGTCCGCGCACACCGCGCTGCGGCGCGGCCAGTTCCTGCTCGTCGGCGGCGACGCCACCTACCACCTCTCCGACTACGAGAGCCTGCACACGCGCTTCCAGACGCCTTTCACGTGGGCGCACGCCGACGTGCGGCGCGACCGGCGACTGCTGAAGCGCGGCCGCCGCCCGCTCTTCGGCATCCCCGGCAACCACGACTACTACGATCAGCTCGACGGCTTCCGCCGCCAGTTCCACCACCCCGTCCGCGAGGACGAGGGCCTGCCCGCCGGCGCGGAGAGGCGGCTGGGCAGCCCGCAGCTGATGCTCCCCGGCTTCTTCCGGCGGCAGACGGCCAGCTACGTCTCCCTGCGCCTGCCCTTCGGCTGGCTGCTCTGGGGGCTGGACACCGAGGTCGGCAAGCTCGACGAGCGGCAGCGGAAGTTCTTCCGCTCCGTCAAGGTCAAGGACGGCCGCGGCGTGAACGAGGGCACGACGCCCGACCGCCTGATCGTCGCGACGAGCGCGCCGACGACCGTCTTCGGCAAGTACGCCGACCGCGACGACGAGAAGTCGGGCAAAGCCTTCTACCAGCTCGGCCTGCCCCGCCCCTTCCTCGACCCCGAAGACCGCGAGGCCAAAGACCGCGACAACCGGCTGGCCCCGCACCAGTGCCGGCTCGATCTCTCCGGCGACATCCACCACTACGCGCGCTACTGGGGCCGCGCGAGCGGCGACGACCCGCGCGGGCACGCCCGGCGCGACGACGCGCGCCAGCACCCGGAGCAGAAGGACAACTACGCCTCGGTCGTCTCCGGCCTCGGCGGCGCGTTCCACCACCCGACCACCACCTACGCGGGCGAAATCTGCGAGCAGGTGCTCTACCCGCCGGTCGAGGAATCGCGCCAAGCGGTCGCCGGCAAAATCTTCAACCCGTGGCGCATCCTGCTGGGCGGCGGCGTCGGCGTCATCGGCTTCGTCTTAGCCTTCCTCATCTGCTTCGCGGCCCTCGTCGCGCAGAGCAGCCGGCGGGCGGCCGCCGACTTCCCCAGAAGCCGCGCCGAGGAGCCGGTGCGCTACACCATCGGCGCGTCGCTGCCCATCGCGTCGCTCGTGCTGATCGGCCTCGCCTTCTGGCCCGCCGAGCGCTTCTACAAGAAGTACCGCCGGCAGGAGGAGATGCAGCGGGAGACCATCCCGCGGACGCGGAAGGAGGGGCCGGACGCGGACGGCGACGGGCGCGCGGCCGACGGGGACGCGGCCGGCGAAAACGTGACGCAATCGGGCACGCGCCAGCGCTTCGCCGAAATCATCTCCGAGTCTATCGACGTGGCGAGCGGCGACTACGACGAGGGGGGCGATCAGGACTGCGAGTGGTACGAGAAGCTGATGCGGCAGTTCAGCATCTGGGTCTATCTCGCGGTCGTGCCGTCGGTGCTCGCGCTGGCCGGCTCGATCCTCATCCTCGGGCCTTACGTGGGCACGAGAGACAACTGGTTCTACGGCAACAGCCTGATGGTGCTCTTCACGCTGCTCTGGGCGGCGGCGGCCGCCGTCATGGCCGTGCGCTACACCGACTGGCTCTCCGAGATGGCCGCGAAGATAACGCTCGGATGGCGGCACTGGGTTCTCGTCTGGCTGCTCGCCGGCCCGGCCGCGCTCGGCGTCATCGCGGGCTTCGCCGTCTTCGGGCGCGGCAACAACGCCGCCGACATGTTCACCGACATAATGGTGACGCTCGTCGTCGCCGGCCTCACGGTCGGGCTGACGCTGCTCGGCTTCTCCAAGTTCGGCGAGGTCAAGCCGGCCGACCGGCGCGGGAAGTTCCGGGCCTTCGGCTTGGCGCTCGGGCTGTTCCACGCGGCGCTCCAACTGCTCACCCCGTTCCTGCTGGTGTATCTGGGCACGGGCCTCGCTTGGCTCGCGTCGCTCGTCGTGCTCATCGCCGCGCAGTTCGCCGGGCTGCTGGTGATGCGGAGCCGGGCCTACAGACTCGTGCCGCTCGTGTGGCTCGCCGCCGGCTCGCTGATGCTGGCGATCCCTTACGCGGCCTTCAGACTCGCGCCGGACGCCGCCGCGGCGTCAAGCGCCGACGCGGCGTCACAAACATTCTTCTGCCGCTACGGCGTCGTCATGCGTTGGTTCGGGGCGGACGCGGAGTTGCGCCAGTTGGGGGCGCGCGAGCAGGCGCTGCGCGAGCAGGCGCTGCGCGAGCCGGAGTTGCGCGACTCGGCGCGGCGCGCGCAGGCGCTGCCGGAACTGCCGGGCGTGTGGGGGCGGCTCGGCGTGTGCCTCGTCGCCGGACTCTACGGGCTGCTGCTGAGTTGCGTCTGGATCGGCTGGTACTTCGCCACGGCGCTCGTCTGCCACGGGCACAACAACGAGGCGGGCGGCGCGTCGCAGATCGAACGCTTCAAGCAGTTCATACGCTTCCGCCTGACGGCCGACGATCTGACCGGCTTCGTCATCGCGGTGGACGACCCGGCCGAGGACGGCAACCGCCTGCGGCCGCGGCTCGTTGACGTTATCCACCTGACGCTCAAACGGCGGTGAGGGCGCGGGCCGCGGCGGGCGGCCGGAGAGAAGGCGCGGTGCTGATTTGACGAACGCACAGACGAGCGGGGGGGCGGCCGCGCGGCGGCTCGGCATCCTGATTTCGGGGCGCGGCTCGAACATGCTCGCGCTCGCCGACGCCGTGCGCGACGGCCGCGTCCCCGGCGCGGAGATCGCCGTCGTCGTCAGC
>DATCVD010000279.1:0-2507 GCA_036567125.1 Pyrinomonadaceae bacterium
GGCGGCCGCCCGCCACGGGGCCGCGCGACTCGGGCCGTCGCCCGCAAGTTCAAGCCAAAAGAAGAAGGGGAAGGGATTTTAGTTCCCTTCCCCTTTGACCTTACCCTTCGGCCCCGACTCTTACGCCGTGGCCGGCCCCGTGATGGGCGGCAGGATCGGCTTGAGCGGGTTGGCCGTCGGCTCCTTGAGCTGCGGGCGCGGCTCGTCGTCCTTCGGCGGCGTGTCGTTGTCGAGCGGCAGCCCGGCGACGATGCGGCGAATCTGGACGCCGTCGAGCGTCTCGCGCTCCAGCAGCGTCTCGGACAGGCGGATCATCGTCTCGCGGTTGTCCGTGATGATCTGCGTCGCGCGGTCGTACTGGTCGGAGACGATCTTCTTGACTTCCTGATCAATCTTGATCGCCGTGTCCTCCGAGAAGTCGCGGTGCTGCGCGATCTCGCGGCCGAGGAAAATCTGCTCCTCCTTCTTGCCGAAGGTGAGCGGCCCGAGATCGCTCATGCCGTACTCGCAGACCATCGCGCGGGCCAGCTCCGTCGCGCGCTCGATGTCGTTCGACGCCCCCGTGGTGATGCTGCCCAAGAAGACCTCTTCGGCGATGCGCCCGCCCATGAGGATGGCGATCTGGCCGAGCAGGTAGTCCTTCGTGTAGTTGTGGCGGTCGCCTTCGGGCAACTGCTGCGTCACGCCCAGAGCCATCCCGCGCGGGATGATCGTGACCTTGTGGACGGGGTCGGCGTTCGGCACTTTCAGCCCGACGAGCGTGTGGCCCGCCTCGTGGTAGGCGGTGACGCGCTTCTCCTCGTTGGTGATGACCATCGAGCGGCGCTCCGCGCCCATCAAGACCTTGTCCTTCGCCAGCTCGAAGTCGCCCTGCATGACGATCTTCTTGTTGTAGCGCGCGGCGTTCAGCGCGGCCTCGTTGACGAGGTTCGCGAGGTCTGCGCCCGTAAAGCCCGGCGTGCCGCGCGCGATCACACTGATGTCAACGTCCTCGGAGAGCGGAATCTTGCGGGTGTGGACTTTCAGAATCCCCTCGCGGCCGCGCACGTCGGGCCGGGAGACGACGACGCGGCGGTCGAAGCGGCCGGGCCGGAGCAGCGCCGGGTCGAGCACGTCGGGGCGGTTCGTCGAGGCCATCAGGATGACGCCGTCGTTCGACTCGAACCCGTCCATCTCGACGAGCAGCTGATTAAGAGTCTGCTCGCGCTCGTCGTGCCCGCCGCCGAGTCCCGCGCCGCGGTGGCGGCCGACGGCGTCGATCTCGTCGATGAAGATGATGCACGGCGCGTTCTTCTTGCCCTGCTCGAACAGGTCGCGCACGCGCGAAGCGCCCACGCCGACGAACATCTCGACGAAGTCCGATCCCGAGATCGAGAAGAACGGCACGTTGGCCTCGCCCGCGACGGCGCGCGCCAGCAAGGTCTTACCCGTGCCCGGCGGCCCCATCATCAGCACGCCTTTGGGGATGCGCCCGCCGAGCTTCTGGAACTTCTGCGGCTCCTTCAGGAACTCGATGATCTCCTGAAGCTCTTCCTTCGCCTCGTCAACGCCGGCCACGTCCTTGAACGTGACGCGCTTCTGCTGGTTGTTCAGGAGCTTCGCGCGCGACTTGCCGAAGGAGAGCGCCTTGTTGCCCCCGGCCTGCATCTGCCGGAGCATGAAAATCCAGATGCCCATGAAGAGCAGGATCGGAGCCCACGTCAGCAGGATGCTCCACAGCATCCCGTTCGACGACGACTGATCATCGACCTTCGCGTAGACCTTGCCCGTCTGCGGGTCGGTCGAGGAGGCCAGCTCCATCAGCTTGCTCTGGAACTCCGGGTTCGACGACGCGGCCCGCCACTTCTTGGCGGCGTTGTTGGCGTCGTCGCCGACGACCTCGGTCGGCTTGACCGTCAGCTTCGTAATCTCGTGCTGCCTGATCTTGGTCATCAGCGTGCCCACGTCGATGGTCTCGGGGCCGCCCTGACTGTTTGAGAAAGCCTTGTAGAGAAGAACTGCGCCCAACAGGATGAGCACCCAAAAGACGATCTGTCTGGCTGTAGAACTCAAATCCTTTAAGCCTCCGACGCCGATGATAACCTATTCCGGCGTCCTTTGTCGCTCCCGCCGCCCCCTTTTCCACGAGCGCCGCCCCGACGGGAGTCTCCGAGCCTGACTGTGGCGGGCCGGGGCGCGCGAAGTTCATAGGATGCCCGCGCCCGCCCGCAAGTTGTGCCGCGGGGCGCGTTTGCCGCCTACGAAAGCTTACACTTTCGTGGCGACTCACTCACGGCCGGGCGGCGAAGCAGGAGCGCGCCGCCGCGCTCGCGCGCGGGTCGCGGATTTGGGACTTAAAATCTCCGATTCTGACAATTTCCGATCCGAAACCTCTGATTTCATTCGCGGCCGCCGTCCCCGCCGCCGGCTCCGTGGCAATTCGCTTGCCGAACAATTTTCAGCCGCCGCGGAAGAAGAGCCAGCGGCGGCGGCGCACGACCGCGCAGCCGCCCGGCAACTCGGCCACC